>NZ_JBPWAP010000124.1:0-9735 GCF_051776705.1 Bacillus cereus group sp. BceL291
GTATTGTAGGACAATCCTATCGAATTAAAGATCATTTTAGCAAAGAAAATGATTGATTTTGTACATGCTTAAACAAGCGAAAATGTACATGTTTATCTTGACATTTACAAAATTTGAATGATGTACAAAATCATTTCTATTATAGCTAAGTTTCAAAACCATTTCTTCCACTCAAATACTATAAAAAAGAACTCATACTTATAGTATGCCCAACTAAATTAGTCTTATACCTGAACATTACAACTGCTATTTATAACTAAATTTCAAATATGCTACACCATTCTTTTTATAAACCTCCTTGGTCAAGAAGGTTTATAAGAAAATCTATCTCCATTTAATTTTCAACACAATTGGAAGTACACAACCTAGACATGTTAATGTCATATAAAGAATTAACTAACACTAATACCTATGATTGAGATTGACATATTAATTGATATTGATATGAAATGAAACAAAAATGTGTAGATGTTAATTTCATATCAATACTTAAGATGTTATATCACTCTGTTGATACCCAGATATAAATCAACGCAAAACTATTTGGTAGATCTACATTTAAGTTAATAGAATGTAACAACTAGCAAACCAGCGCATGCTATATTTTATTACCAATTACTTTTATTAACTTTTAAGGGGTTTAAGTCATAAACACCCATTAGAATAACTAGTATCTCTAAGTCTAAATGGTATTTTCTATCTCTGATCAACATGACATTAACAATCAGGATGATCCGTCCTTAGTTTGAATAGATTTTGTTAATGTTATATAGATAATTAACTAACACTAATACCTATGATTGAGATTGACATATTAATTGAGATTGATATAAAATGAAACGAAAATGTGTAGATGTTAATTTCATATCAATATTTAAGATGTTATATCACTCTGTTGATACCCAGATATAAATCAACACAAAACTATTTGGTGGATCTACATTTAAGTTAATGGAATGTAACAACTAGCAAACCAGCGCATGCTATATTTTATTACCAATTACTTTTATTAACTTTTTAAGAGGTTTAAGTCATAAACACCCATTAGAATAACTAGTATCTCTAAGTCTAAATGGTATTTTCTATCTCTGATCAACATGACATTAACAATTAGGATGATCCGTCCTTAGTTTGAATAGATTTTGTTAATGTTATATTAACCTCATAGCGATTTCTTATTTCATGTCAATGTTATCTTTATGGATATTCGAAGTATACTTATCTAATTTGGGTTAACATGTTAATCTCATCATCTTATTTATGATTTTATTAATATATGCAAGCGTGTACTAGAGATCGGATATCTACAAAAACACATCATCAGGATTATTCTAAATCAAACTTTAGTATCTTAAAAACTTCCTCAAAATTCCCCATAAAATTCTTTGTTTACGATTCACATTTCATGTTAAAAGGTAATCTTTTTAGATCAACATGTAAACATAGGGTTGATATGTCTATTATAGTTAACAAAACATTAACAATATGTGCTTGTGTGTTGTTAGAAGGTTGTTTTAATGTCGATTTCATGTCAATGTCGCATTTTATATCAATGTTAATTCACGGGCTCAGTTTGTTCTTAAATACTGATAAAGATCGTTTTGTTGATACTGACTACATAAATTTCTATCATGACATGCAATATACAGCTTAAATTGTACATTCTATACTAAATTAATATACATAAGTAGATCCGTAGCAAGTAAATAGGGGGTAGGAACGAACCTCTTTGAAGTATTATGATTGTACTCCTATATCCTTAAATACCGTTTTGTTTATTGAACAATACTAAATCTACATTAATATCATTTACTTTTTACTAGTTTTTATACGTGATAATTACATTTTGGACGTTACTATGTGTATTTTCCGTTATATACCTGAATTATATCCTTATAACTTATTTACAAAATAGCTTTATTTCCTTATCATTAATATTAAGTAGCCTAATTTGTTAATCTCATAGCAACTATCAGTAGTGCTACTAACATAATATATATTCCTATTAACAAAACATTACCACTGATATATTTCAAATTGGTAATAAAGTTACTAATTCAACCGAATTTTATACTAAACGTTAATGTTTTGTTAACAAGTATATGTTTACATGTTAATTTCATATTTCATGTAATTTACTGGTTTGGTAGGGATTTTTACAAATATTATCGAAATACTAGCTAACATGTTAATTTCAGCTCACATGTTAATTATAATTAGTTGTTTATGAGTTGATTTTTGAGGAGGTAGTTACAATGATTGAGCAAAAAAATGAAAAACAAGACCATCAAATTAACGATGATGATATATTAGATGATAATGTTTTCGAAAAAGCATGGCGGATAACAGAATTCTCAAAACTAGTAGGACGTCATCATAATACAGTTTATAATTGGTTCAATATCCTAGAAGAAAAGGGACTTCATGAAACTTTAAGAACTCAAAATACAAATGAAAAACTCTATAATGCTTTAGACCTTGAAATTGCTCTATTTATAAAGCAGAAAAGGGATGAGAAATGGTCTTTAGATGCAATTATTGACCTTTTACCACACCAGTTTGATTTAAGACCAGTGTCACCAGAACATCAAACAAATGAGGTATCCACTGAATTAAACCTTCAAGCTACTGCAGAAATTATTGAAAAAATGGTAACTAAACAGTTAGAAGAAAAAATAAAACATATTGAATCTCATTATGAAGAGAAGGTACAGAGTATATTAAAGCAGTTACCACAACCAGAAGATGTAGAAACGTTAAAATTACGCCAACGCCAAGATAGGCTTGATAATTTTATTATTGAACATAGAGCACGCCAAGAATTAAGAAAACAAGCAGAGAGCTTATGGAATAATAAACCTGAGGAAGAGCGTACTAGAAAAGCAGGCTGGTTTAAAAAAGAGGAAGATTTGAGTAAAAAACAACTCTTCATAGAGCAGTACATACAAGATAATATTATTGAGCATATAAAATCTCTTATGAATTCAGTAAAATAATAAAAAAGTCTGGAACTTAGTCCAGACTTTTTTATTATTTTGTAGTACCAAACATTTTATCTGGATCTAAAAAATCTGCTAGATCTTCATCTTCATTTGCTCCAGCATTATTATTTTCTTCATCACTACCCATATCGATAAAATCTCCAAATGCAAAACCTAAATCCTCATCCTCATCTATACTTTCAATCGTACTAATTTGAGACTTTTTATACTGAATTTGGCTTTGTCTTTCTTTAAACTCATTAAATTCTTCAACTAAACCTTTAGATAATCTCGATGGTAATGCATCAGTTTTATAGAATGTATATACACTTCCTAAGAAATCATTCTTACTCACCAAATATCCATTAAAGACTGTGCCATTTATAGGTAAATTATTTGAAACTTCTACCTTAGCGTCATCCATAAAGGAATCATTAATATTCTTTTGCTCATCTAGGATAGCAAGCATACCAAAATGATGTACTTTTGATGCTTCAACTGAACCATCATCGTTCTTCTTCATCAAATCAATTGGGGGATGGAAAGAGCTTCCTCTTAATGATTCTTGAAACATTTCTATAATTGCATGGCTATTTTCTATTTGATTCATATTACGTGAAACCTTATTAATTACTAAACAGCCCGTTTTCTCAAGTAAAATACGTTTAAAGTCTTGAGAATCCAGTATTACAGATGTACCAGATCCATTAGCAGCGGTATTTAACTCATGAATAATTTCACTAATACGTTGATTTGCATAATCTCGTGAATTAGCGACACCTTTTTTCTCATTTTCATTTAATTCCTTAAATTCATCGTAAAAATGCTGGTTATCAGCAAATACTACAAATGCTACACCTTTTGATTTATCATTTGCTAATTTCCAAATTTCCTGTGAAAATTTATTTACTTGTCGTAATACATCGGGCCCATCCGCTCGGACGGGAAGAGTTACAACAATCCCCATTTTAATAAAGTCTTTGCGCTCAATAGCATTTTCAAAGGCTATTCTTGCAAACTTTGCCTGATTCGCCTTAATTTCAGCCATTGGATATAGCTGCGCAACCTTTTGTAATTCTTGTCTGATTACTGGCTTGTTATGAAAAGCCGAAAATTCTTCAATGGCCTTAATGATTGTAGAAGTTCCAGTTCCTCCACCTAAACCTGCAAAAAATAAAACAAGTTCATCCGTAGGTCTTACACGTTCAGTAATAAATTCTTTTAGCTTTTCTTTTGCTTCCTCATTTGAATCAAGGACTTTTACTGCACGCTCAGGGTTCTTACCTAAACCACCTAATTTCAGTGAAACTTGATTACTTTTTGGTACATTTTTTAATTCAGCTAGATCTCCATCATTACTATTTAGTGCTAAGCAATTATATACTGCTGTGCCATCTGTATGTGTATATTCCGCAAATTTATCTACCATTCTAGTACCAGCTTGACCAAAACCGACCATCGTCATTTTAACTGCCACTTCATTCTTTAAGAAGTTTTTTGCCATTATTTTATCTCTCCTTATTTATCTTTTTTCTTTTCCCTAACTCAATCAGTACTTGTTGCCCTCTATAAGTTGAGATCAAAAATTTATATGGGTGCATGGTTTTTTCATAGATTAAAGACATTGATGATAACGTACTCACACTTATTTCCGCTGAACGTCTAGATATATTTGTACGTTCAACCTCTAATGAATAGGATTTTCCCTTTTTTTTCTTTACTCTCCTATCAATAACTACATTTTCCACTATTTCATTAATAGATATGCCCCTCATGTACTTCGTCTCTTGAAATTGTTTATTTACTATGTTTCCTATGTATAGAAATACACTATAGAGTATCTCATCTTGTTCAAGTATATCAGCAAACATGTTTACTACTTCATCTGCAAACTTGATTGTTTGATATTTTTCACTTAAAACTTCGTTCAAGTTGTCCCCCCCTTAAAACACTGGTTAATTATTCCTAGGAACATAGTACATCATTACACGTCGTATATCAAGTCATTATAAATAAAACTTATATAAAGGTCTTATATATAAGACTTATAAAAATAAAATTGGAATTAATCTATATATTATAAGGGTTTAGATGTACGACGTATATATAATGCGTATACGTGTTATATCAATCTTAAATTTCATGTGATTTACATTTCAACAAAGATTATTAAAAAATCCAGATTAAAATTTTAAAAAACTGATTAAAAATCACCTATTTTTTTAACATGAAAATCCAAGAAAAACTTATACACCTTATATATAAGTTTTATATATAAGGTGTATAATTTAATACTTTTATATCAATATTAAAACGAAAAATTACCTATCAAATTAACAAAAATATTTATATAAGACTCTTATATAAAACTTATATATAAACTGTACTTGTACAGCTTATATAATCCGGCTTTGATTTCTCAATTTTCTAACATCTTATATTAGTCGTGTGTATTTATATTACTAAAGAGATTTCAAAACATTCTTATAGCAATTCACACTAAGGTTTTCTTTATTACCTAGCTGTTTTAACAGGTTTTATCACTTATAAGACCGCTCATTGTTAATGTTATGTTAATGCACTGTTCTTCACTTAGTACTTGTTAGTTCACATTATTATATAAGTTATAAGAAAAATTATCCTCTGTTCCTCATTTGAATTCAATTCCTTGTCAATTTCATTCATTCCTTGAAAGCAAATAGAAGAGATTGTTAATTTCATATGAACAGCATCAATCCCCTCAATATTCAACATATTAAAAAGAGAATACTAAGATAAATCAAATTTGACATTCTAAAAGTAGTAGGATAACAACCACATCACTACTATGAAAAAGAAACATTTGTTCAAACTAGATTATTAAAAGTGAGATCTCATCTTATTAACATCAAAGTGATACTTACATTACAATATAAACTTTTGTAATGTAGTAGGAATGATGATAGCGATTATAACCTTACATAAAATTAACAATTGGTTAATTTTATCATTTCAGTTAGGATTACTCCTTCTCAACGAAGCAACAGGGGAAGTAGTTCAAGTGACTAAAACCTATATGTTAAGTACCTGTAGACATATTTCTAACTTATTTTTGATTTGGTAGAAACAATTAATAATATTTGTCTAAGTGAATTTATGATTCTATACAATAAAAAACAACTAAAAGAAAAAGTTGGAATTTTAAATTGAGTCAATATCAGAATTTGGAAAGAGCGCTTCATCACATATAAAAAGTTGAATTTCGAGTTAAAGA
This sequence comes from Bacillus cereus group sp. BceL291, assembly GCF_051776705.1. Lineage (NCBI taxonomy): Bacteria > Bacillati > Bacillota > Bacilli > Caryophanales > Bacillaceae > Bacillus > Bacillus cereus group sp. BceL291. The sequence goes on from NZ_JBPWAP010000124.1 coordinate 6,235, forward strand.
TAGAGAAAATTACTCTTTATTATCAATAAGTCTTTTTATAATTCTTGAATAATTTTAATCAATTAAAATGGTATTTTTACTATCTAATAAATGTTAGGACGTCATAACATTATTTTACAAATGGAATTTCATTATAACTATTGTTAGGTGTCTAGTAGTAGCTCGTCCTAACAAAACAAAGGATTTAATAGGGCCTTATAAATCAATAATTTATAAGAGATTTATAAGAGTAGTTATCATCTCAACTTCGATGTACAAAACGAGGTATCTCTAAAGATTAAAATCTCTTATTCATTTTTTCTTATTTTACAACTACCACATCAATGTAATAGTATATGAAAAATAATAAGTATTTAAGTTAAGTTCAATTCAATATAAGAGGTGTATGCATTGTCCGAAAAAGTGTATAAATATAGAAGATCAGGTACCAAAAAACATTTTCACTTAAAAGAAGCTGACATATTTGTCTTTACAGTTTTATATTACAAAAGAGCACTTACAACAAGACAAATCACTCAGTTATATAGTGCATTTGAGGGAAGAGAATGTTCAGAAGCTAGCATATTTACAAAGCTTGACCGTTACTCACAATATGGAGCTATGCTAACTAAAAAAATAGATAAAAAGGCTGACAGTATTACGAAACGTGCTTTATTTTCCTTAAAAGAAAAGACAATTGAATTCTTAATGCAAATAGGAAGAATTTCTAAAAAAAGTTCAAAAAGACGTTACTCAAGAGCAACTTCTTTTCACACAATGTGTTCACGTGAGGTCATGATCCGTACTCTTTTAGCGACTACAAATAAGACACAAACGAATGAAATATTATATAAATTAGATATTCGTTCTTTTTACCAGAAAAAAAATGTGAAAATTGAGGACAACCAATTGGCCTTGATTCCTGATGAACATATTTCATATCAAGATAAAAATATCCATATTGAGATGGATATGTGTAAAGAAACCAATTCTACCTTAGTTGAAAAAGTTGAGAAGTACATAGAATATACAAAAAAAACAAATGAAGATGTAACGGTTGTCTTTGTTATGTACGACAAATCAATGTTCCTTGCAGAAGATGCAGAACCGCCATACGTACGTATGAAAAATCTATTATTTTCTATGCGGAAGTATCATGAACTATTAATGAATATACCAAATCTAAATGTACACATTTGCTCATTGAAAGATGCTGGAGATGTTATTTCAGATATCATTCTAGGAACAGATGATAATCAAAACTTGGAACAAGATATTCTTTTTCCTTTATCCCAACGTACAGTAGGAGATGTCAATTGGCGTTACACATTTGTCGAAAAAATTCAAACGTTTAAAGAATCAATAGATGGTGGCCTTCGACGAACATACAGGAGAGATAAAGATTCTATTCAAGATTTCTTTTTTATTTTTGGAAATGAAAATGATTACCGAATGATTGCAAGATTAGATGATGTCGTGTTTTCAAGAAGGGATGGAGATGAAGGCGTTCCACTTGTAGTTATCTATCCTAAACGTGAAAATCCTAGGGATATTCTACTGATGGATGCTTACGATAATGTACTACTTCTATCCATTCAAAATACAAATATAGCAACCGATGAACAGATCATGGTACATACTGCAAATAACGTTAATCCGAAAAGACGTAAATTTGTAGAATTATATTAATCGTTTATTTTTTATATAATTTTATTGATTTTTATTATTTAAGATGATAAAATAACGTTTGAACTAAACACTCAAAACTACAATCAAATCAGAACATATGAAATTAAGGCAAGCGACACACGCTGTTTTTACAGTGGGTGTCGCTTGCCTTTTTTTGTATGGAGAAAGGTGGAAGTGGAAAATGACAATGAACTTACAATTTGCAACAACTACTGGGGGAGTACTCTCAGCAAGAGAAGCATTTAAAACTCCAGAACTAGTCCTTAAACATATTACAGAAGGGGGAGCTAAATTTTGCGTTTCCCTACAAGATATCAAAATCCCAGGAAAACCTAATTATTATTGGTACGATGTAATAATTGAAACTGCAACGAATAACAAACTAGAGATAAATATTGCAGTACTTTCTCAAGAAGAATATAACCAATTGTGTGAAGGAGATAGTATTGACTTATATTTAAAACAAACTGAAGATGCAGCGAAGTTCTTTCTAAAAAAATCAAAGGAACAATACAAACCAGAACTTCATAATCGTTTTACATTACACCATAAAGCTCAACTATGTCTTTAAAAAGTAGGTGAACCTTTATGGAGACATCTAAGCAAAGATTACCATTATACACTACAATCACCTTAATTAGCGCATTTATCCTTTCATTTGGATTTGGTGTAGCAAACTACATACAGTTACTCTACTATGCATTTGAACCACCGTCTTATCCTATAGAAATTACATATGTACCACTATTTTTAATGTTTTTCTCTTTGCTACTAGGAGAATTTAGTTTTAGGTTCTACAGCCGTATCCCAGCTTTACAATTTCAAAATGGCAAGTTATTAATTTTAATTGCTTCTCATATTGCAGTAGATATTCAGTTTTTATGGTTTGCAACTGCTCCTATCCATGCGAAAGTTATTCCTTATCTTATGAATAAAGCAAAACATGTTAATTTTGGTGAATATCAAGCAATAGGGGATGTATTAACAGGAAATTTCCATACACTCACCATGATATTTGTATTCTTACCGACCGTATTTATGATTTTGTTTACTCTTTGGTATAGTGGCCATATTATCCGTTACAGAGAAGAAATCTTAAAGTGGGTACAAAAATACGAATATAAAAATCATAAGTTACAAAAGTGGTTTAATAGCCAAGAGGAACAAATATATCCTGATGTTGAGATAGGTCCTCATATTAAGCACAAAGAAATGATTCGAATCAAGGGGAAAGATAGAACCCTAAATGGAATTATTATTGGTCCTATTGGTTCTGGTAAGACATCTAGTTTAATTATTCCAATGATTAATCAAGATTTACACTGGATGGTACGTTTTATAAATAAGTTTGAAAATACGTATAAAAAGAATAATTACGATACAGAAGAAGTAAAAGGAACATTTTTAAATGGGATAACTGTTATTGAACCGAGTAATGATTTATGTCAAAAGGTATTTAAGTTAGTACAAGCACACAAGATTCCTGAAAGTTCGATTTATTATATTGATCCCACAAACCCTGATACCAAAAACATTAATATTTTACGTGGACCAGTTGATAAAGTAGCCGAGGTTTTTGCAATGGTTATCCAGGGTTTGTCGGAATCTAATAATGCATTCTTTGAACAAGCACAACGGAACCACCTTAAGCAACATATTTATTTATTAAAACTACATAACCCACAAAAAGATGTGACCTTTGATGACTTAATAGATATGTACGTGCGCCCATAAGGGTAGATTTAGAATTGATTAAATAGCACTAATCTAGGTTAGCTCACGAAAGACCTATTACCAATCACCTCACCTAGAAGGGAAACCTAAAGGGGAAAA
>NZ_JBPWAP010000125.1:0-9704 GCF_051776705.1 Bacillus cereus group sp. BceL291
TTTTCGTGTTTAAGCTACACTTATAGCGGAACGTGCCGCACTGCCCGTGCTCATTTCCCCCTGCAAGATGATTCCCTTTTGTACTTGTAAAGCTTTTGCTACACCTGTTGCTACATGTGCTTGTACAGGGAATAATGGTCTTTGATATGTATCAAAATGAGATAATGCCTGATCTTTCATCGGTTGATGTAAGGGCTCATCCAATTTTGTAACCTTATCAAGCATGTCAGGTGAATATTCCAATAGGTATTCATTTAAATCATTAATTTCATTGATTTTTTCACCTGTACCTTCTTGCGGAAATTGACATTTCCCAGAGCGTATCATTTCTGATAAAAACTCTTTACAATCCGTTTCTTTTAGTAAGACTTGCGCAATCGTTAGAGAAGAAAACTCATTCTTATCAAAATACACCTCTAACGGTTGTAATAGATCTCTTGTTAGCATCTCCTCATAAATTGGCCTCGCCCATTCTTCTAAGATCGGTAAACCATACGGAGGAGCCATTAGGAAATCCCTTACTTGTTTCTCTGGCGCTTCGTCAATTGCAACAATATACTTTTCTTCTAATTCTCTAGAAAATGCAATAATTGCCTTCTTCTTATTTGCTGTTTGTGTGTTAATAAATTCAAACTGACCTTTTGAGTTTACATTCACTTTTTTATCTAAAATGTAATGTAATTCTTCTTTTTTTCCCTCTCCAAAATACAAACGATTAGTTCCCATTGATATGGCAGCACGGAATGACTTTAATGTACTGTCATTCGCACCTAGTACTGCAAATTGGATTTGTTGATGACGATTTACTGCCATTGCAAAACAAAAAGCTGTATGTGAGGCAACGGCTGTCTCCAATTGCAACATTGCTGGTGTTTGTTCCTGGTCAAATGTATCTTGTTGAATTATTTCTTGTATCATAAGTTTCCCTCCTAAAATAAAAAACGCATCTTATTCGATACGTCTCATGTCCTACTCATTCAATTTATTGGCTAAAAATCTATAAACTGTTTCCACTCTGGTAATGATTGTTCAGCCGCATGTAGCATATTACCTGCACCTAATTGAGAAGCACATAAACAAATGACTGTAAGTACAATAGCAATACGAAACATACGATTACTAAATTCCCATACGATAAATAATGCTCCTATTCCTAATAGTACAGACATAGCCTTCTTCCTTTCCTAGACAAGTTCTTTGACTTCACCGGTCGGTGTTGCGATGATAAATTTCGCGCGGCGTTTTTGTAAAACAACTTCTTTCGTTGTTTTTTGAAGTGGCTCAAATGAAGTTTCATAATACACATTCTCAGATCCACGGACCGCATGGAGTGTATCTCCTTCACCCAGTAAGCCGTCTGCCACACCTGTTATCAGCAATAGTCCTAATTGTCCGGAAGCAATCGGCATTTTCGCTCTTTCAGCAGCTGTTTTCTCACCTTGAAGTGAGTAACCATTCCCTCTATTTAAACGCTTTTTGAACGACGAGATACCTTCCGATTTCCCAACTCCTTCATAAGCACTTTTATAATCCACTCGTGATGTAAAAATAAGTTTGTTTTGATGACGCAATTCTGGTATAGCCCAGTCCTTACGATTTACCATTTCTGCTAATGTATTTACATGTTTTTTGACGAAAGAAAGGTCAGACATATTTTCGCAAAAATTAGCAAATCGATCATTGAAATATGTATCATTCTTCGTAGCTGCACGCTTACGGCCAATAAAAACACATTGCTTAAATTGCTCAAATTCTTCATTTTCATCGCCAAAACGCATTAATCCTATTTCCTCATAATGTTTTGCTATAAAATAGCTAATATCGTCCCTAGCAAATTTGTCGTATGGAATGACATACACCATAATCCCACCATCTTGTAAATAAAGGTGAGCACGCTTTAGGAAGTTGAACTCCATTTTCTCTGATTTTGTATTTTCTGTACGAAGCTCCGTATTATAAGGAGGATTTAAAAAAATAAGCGGAAAGTAGTCATGACTAATCATCATACTTTCAAAGTCCGAACACACCACTTCATCTAATTGCTCTTTTGCTTTTCCATATCGATTTGCATCTACTTCCACACCATATGTATCAATTTGTATGCTAACCTGTCTCACCTCATCTGCAAAACTTCGTAAAATTGTACCTTCTCCACAACATGGATCAAAGCAAGCATAAACTCGCTCTGGTTCCATTTGTAATAACTGTATTAAGTGTTTCCCTTCTAATAGTGGTGTTGGATAATATCCCGCCGCTAAATCGTTACCTATGCGCATTATATATTTCCCTCCAAAGTTCTTTTTGCAATAAAAAAAGGAAGATCCAAGTATATACATCACTTAGTTCTTCCTTTTACCCTCTATAAACTACCTCGACTTGCTTAAAATGGTAGTTCATCATCTGTAATCTCCGATAGCTCTTCCATACCAGCAAAAATATCATCCGGCTCTTGGGATTGCTCTTTTGTTTCCTGCTCTTTTGGATCATCTAATACTGTCCAAATCTTATCTTTTTTCATATCTATATCCCTCTATCCTTCTTACTTTTCTGTTTCATAAATAAGTTCTTCGTAGTCAAAAAGATAATCTTTCAACTTACGCATGATTTTACGAAACTTTGGTTCGGCTACGATCTTAGTACCACTATAAAAACTTTGTTGCCCAACAAAGCGCCATAAGATAACATAGCCTATGTTCATTTCCTGTATCCCTTCAATAAATAATGCGATTTCTTGAATGGCTTCTTTTTCATTCATAGCATGTGGTTTAAAGTATTGAAATTTACCAACTGGTAATATAATTTCAGCCTCGAAACAACCTCGCATTTGATTTAATCTTCCTCTTGTTTCAGATGACATTGTAGATGTAGCATATGACTTCTGTTGATATGTCTCATTTGCCTCTATTCGTGTTTTATGCTCCTCTACTGTTGGTACTAGTCGTAAGTGTCTACAATCTTTTTTCATTTTGTTTTATCTCCCCTAACTGTTTAATTTGCTATATTTTGATACATGGCCCCGCCTGCGAACTTGAAAACAACACAAAAAGAGCTTCTTCAAGTCGATTAATAATGTGTATAGCAAAATAAGCTATATATACACTAATCGGCTCAAAGAAGCCCTTTCAAAATTGAAACAAGACGCAACTTGCTTCTACAACTCAACCACAACACAATAAGGTGTGGGAATAAACGGAATCAATTAAACTAACAATATACCTATATATTTTATAATATCGTTATATATTTCAAGAAATTTTAATTAAAGTTAACGCATTACCAAAAGACTCCTTCTTTCTCAAGATTGTGAAGAACGTTAATCAAAAGGTATTTAATGCGTTAGACTTAATAAAATACTATCAAGTGTCTTACCACTTTCAATCCAAACACCTACTAGAGGTGTGACGGCCCATACAATTCCTTTAGACGTTTAGCACTAGCAATTTCAATTCACGTAACTATAAGAGGTGCGACACTAACTTTTTGGGTTGGAAGGCTGGCTTTAAAAATTTCAATCCGCGCACCTGCAAGAGATGTGACTTTCCTTTAATAAATTGATAGAGTATCTCCTTATAAGAAGATACTCTATCAACTATTCTGACGCTTTTTATTACATCCCATTAATAATCTCAACTATTAAATCATCTAATTCATGTACCAGTACAGTATAATCATCGATTGTTTTTGGCTCGTCAATATTCCGTTTAACCTCTAATAAACGATGTATTTTTGCAGAGGAGTATTGACCAAGTTTTGAACTATATGATCCCACCAACAAACTCTATGTACTTCTATAATTCCTTCAGGGCGTGCTGCTGATGCATCATTTTCAATCAATGGAACCAGTGCATTTTTCATCATCTCCGCATCTTCGTTAGTAAAACCTGTCTTTTCTGCTAACTGTGTATTAATACTTCCATAAAAAAACATAGACTCCAAAATCAACACGATGCTTTATCCCCGTTGTATCTGAACCTTTATCCTTCCCAAGCTCAGAATTTACACTTTTCTTAATCTGCATACAAGTAATATCAATCGGATCAACACTTGTTGCTGTATGAATTGAAACAGGTTCTCTTACTCCAACAGAGACACTAAATTACTATCAATTATCTTATCAGCCTTACTCCACACACCTACAAGAGGTGCGATATTCTTTGTGTGTTACTGTTGTATACGACTTAAAATTTCAATCCATGCACCTATATAAGGTGCGACAGAGGAGCATAAAACACGAATGGAAAATAACCAATTTCAATCCACGCACCTATTTAAGGTGCGACATCCCTGCTTCTATCATTCTCGGTCAAATGGTCTTTATTTCAATCCACGCACCTGCAAGAGATGCGACTTTCCTTTAATAAATTGATAGAGTATATCTTTATAAGGATACTTTCGTTCAACTATTCTGACGCTTTTTATTACATTCCATCAATAATCTCAACTTTTAAACCATCTAATTCATGTACCAATACAGTATAATCATCAATTGTTTTTGGTTCGTCAATATTCCGTTTAACCTCTAATAAACGGTGTACTTTTGCAGAGGAGTATTGACCAAGTTTTGAATTATGATCCCACCAACAAACTTTATGCACTTCTATACTTCCTTCAGGGCGTGCTGCTGATGCATCATTTTCAAACAATGTAACCAGTGCATTTTTAATCTTCTCCGCATCTTCGTTAGTAAAACCTGTCTTTTTTGCTAACTATGTATTAATACTTCCATAAAAGACATATACTCCAAAATCAGCACGATACTTCATACTCATCGTATCAGCACCTTTATCCTTACCAAGATCAGAATTTACACTTTTCGTAATCTGCATACTAGTAATATCAATCGGATCAACACTAGTTGCCGTATGAATTGAAGTAGGTCCCCTTACTCCAACAAAAACACTAAATTACTATCAATTATCTTATCAGTCTTACTCCATACACCTACAAGAGATGCGACGAAAGTAATCTAGATAAGGCAGCAAGTAATTTAATTTCAATCCATGCACCTATATAAGGTGCGACTTGTTTTTCACAAAGCATTAATACCAGCTACATATTTCAATCCACGCACCTACTAGAGGTGCGACATCCATTTGTTGTTACTTATGAACTACCGCCAATGATTTCAATCCACGTACCTACAAGAGGTACGACTTTTCTTTAATAAATGGTTGATTAACTTTTTAATAAATACGCTTTCCTTCAATTATTCTAACGTTTTCTTCATTACAGTCCATCAATAATAGCCACTTTTAAAATATCTAATTCTTTTACCAAAATGTTATAGTCATCAATTATTTTTGGTTCGTCAATGTTCCGCTTAATATCCAGTAAACGGTGTACTTTTGCGGAAGAGTACTGGCCAAGTTTTGAATTATGTTTCCACCAACAAACTTTATGTACTTCTATACTTCCTTCAGGGCGTGCTGCTGACCCATCATTTCCAAACAATGTAACCAGTTCATTTTTAATCTTTTCCGCATCACCTTTGGTAAAATCTGTCTTCCTTGCTCATTGCATATGAATACTTCCATAAAATATATAAGCTCCAAGATCAACACCATGCTTCATCCCCATCGTATCTGAACCTTTATCTTTCCCAGGCTCAGACATTACACTTTTCGTAATCTGCATACTAGTAATGTCAATCGGATTAACACTAGTTGTCGTATGAATTGAAGTAGATCCTCTTACTCCAACAGAGACACTAAATTACTATCAATTATCTTACCAGTCTTAATCTACGCACCTATATAAGGTGCGACTTCGATTGAACAAAAATTGATTCTTCCATATCCTATTTCAATCCACGCACCTGCAAGAGATGCGACTTTCATTTAATAAATTGATAGAGTATATCTTTATAAGAATACTTTCTTTCAACTATTCTGACGCTTTTTATTACATTCCATTAATAATCTCAACTTTTAAATCATCTAATTCATGTACCAATACAGTATAATCATCGATTGTTTTTGGCTCGTCAATATTCCGTTTAACCTCTAATAAACGATGTACTTTTGCAGATGAGTATTGACCAAGTTTTGAATTATGATCCCACCAACAAACTTTATGTACTTCTATACTTCCTTCAGGGCGTGCTGCTGATGCATCATTTTCAAACAATGTAACCAGTGCATTTTTAATCTTCTCCGCATCTTCGTTAGTAAAACCTGTCTTTTCTGCTAATTGCGTATTAATACTTCCATAAAAAACATAGACTCCAAAATCAACACGATGCTTCATCCCCATCGTATCTGAACCTTTATCTTTCCCGGGCTCAGAATTTACACTTTTCGTAATCTGCATACTAGTAATATCAATCGGATCAACACTCGTTGCCGTATGAATTGAAACAGGTCCTCTTACTCCAACAGAGACACCTTTTCCAGCTCCCCCTTTAAAGGCAAAAACTTGTCCAAAGCTTCTTACATCAATCCACTCTTTACATGCAATTGCAGCAAATTGTTCATGTGGATTATCCTTCGATTTTAACGCTTTGACTAAATCTACATTGGTTTCTGCTCGTTCCCTTAAACTATTAAATTGGTCTACCTTCCTGTCATTTGATTGAACAAAAATAGATTCTTCCATGTCTTGCAGACGATTTCTAATCTTTCGTTTAATGGCTACATCAGAGATTTCACCATGTCCATCATAATTTTGTCTTGGGCGATTTCCATTCAAAGGATCTCCATTTGGATTAGCTTTTGTAACTGATAGAACAACTGCAAAATCGATTTTGTGATCTAAAGTTTTCATTTTTAATTCTCCTCTCCAATATTTACTACATCATTTAGTGAAACATTTTTTTCTTTTTTTTGATACAATTCATGCCGTTGACTATAAAAGCCTAACAAGTATTTTCCAGACAGTGGTTTATTATTAAAATCTTCAATTTTTATCATTGAGCCAATCTCATCAATTAATTTGTTATAATACCAAACTTTCTCCCCTAAACGTGCTTGATACGGTTGTAGGGCCCCTTGAATGGTCCTCCATGTTCTTTCCGGATGTTGTGAAAAGGAATTCATATATCTCCTAGCATTTGTAGCACGTTGGTCACCATTATTTAATGCCTTTCTTTCCAAAACATCCGCAACCGCTAGAAGGCGTCCGAAGAGATAATCTCTATTATTATTTTCCTTATCTAATACCAATTGATATCCCTCCATTTTATTAATTAATGCACATGTAATACTTAATGTTTTTTCCCATTCCCATTTTTCCATTGATAGAGGGTTTGATGCACGCTGAAAGGCACTTCTAACAATGTCGAAAGGGATTTTTCTCTCATCTATGATGCAAGGAAGCATACGCTCCATCAAACTCTTGACTACTTTTTCGTTTGCTTTTGGCCCATAAGCAGCAAATGCAATATCTCTGGTTGACGGTGTCCCATAAAATTTAACAAATTCATTATCTGCATTTTTACGGTAACCATGCTCCCAGACACATGTAGAATGCCAGTTCTTCAACCTATTTAAATAAAGGTTTTTATCCATATTACGATAGTAAAGAACCGCTAATCTACCTGTTGTCGCTGAATCAAGCAAGAGAATATTTACATTTTCACTGGAAGATAAATTATTTTTATAACCATCAATTGCCTTAGCAACTTCATTGGCAAATTGTTCATGTGTATAGGATTTTATTTCTCGCTTTTTAGTTCCTCTTATATCCATAGAAAATATACTGTAACTATCCTCTACAATATCTGGAACATCTTCTGCATCATTGCCCCATACAAGAAATACACGTTGATCGATAATTTTTCCTTGCTTGTTAATAAGCCATTTCAATGCATTATGTGCTTTTTGGGACACATCATAGCTAATATTCGCTACTTCATTTGACGTAGTAAATCTTCCTCTAAATGTGAAACCTCTTAAATCATTTGAAGAGATTAACTTTGCTTGATCACTGGCATTTCTAATCTTTTTCGCATGTTTATCAGTACTCGGTTTTATTTCCCCTGTAACATAGCAGTAATCTTCATTATCTAGGAGGCCATCATAGAAATTAATAAAGGAGTTATGTATTTCTTTGTCTTGCCATACCTTTGATAGCATCTTATTTGGAGAATACACGGTAAATCTAACAAACGCGGCTTCTTGGCCAGCTGGAAGCACTGTAAAGATTTCGGGCTTGTTCCCCAGAAAAACTTCAACTTTTTTATCCCATTTTCCAATCAGCTTTTGGTTTTCATCAAGCCATAATATTTTGGTTTCTACCAAGTCTTTCACTAATTGTTTTTTTCTTAAGTATTTGTAAATGCTTTTTAATTTATCTGTAGAATATGGGGATTCTACCCAATTCCTTAGGTGTTCGATATAATAGCCAAATGACTCCTCTTCTTTTTTACTGCCGCCGTATTCACCAAAATCACCTGCAACGTAAGTTAATTTATCATGTAATGGATGAGGAACTTTATACGCTCCGGTACCAGACCTACTTGCAGAGTCTTCTGTACAAGGGATCAATGTATTGGCGTCGCTCTTATCTATGACTGTTGCTGAATGGAACTCCCCTTCTTCTGTAATTAAAACTTCAATATTTGCTGACTGAGTAGTGTGGGAAATAGGTAGCAATGTATATTCTTGGCCATTATATTTTTTTTCAATTTTACCGACTCGATCTAAATTTGATTGATAGGTCTCATACAAATTCAATAGCCAACTCATTTATTCACCTCCTTCTTCTAATTGTTTTATAAGCTCATCAACTGATTCAACGTTTGAACTGTCAAAAATCTTTGGATCCATCTTGGATATTTTACGGATTTTTGTACATTCTTCTGGTCGGATGAATTGAATAATTCCATCTCTCATTACCGGATTCCATAATCGAACTTCTAATTCATTCCTACCTGTTTCATCAGGATAATTAAGCCCATGAACCATTGTGCCTAAATGAATATCTCCACCATAATTATCGTAAAAGCCTTCTCCTTCGCCAAAAACACAAGGCTCCACATATCCTTGGCATTCTCTCGTTCCTAAAAAAATGTCTCGCCGTCCTCCAACTTTAAGTGAACGTTTTAGGATGTTATGATGCTTATATTCATTACGATCAAAAGCTAAATCAGGTCGATGATGATTAAAGATAAAATGAGCCTGAACTTGGTATCTTACATTCTTTAAATATGTGTAATTTGCGAGTGTATTTCCACCACCATATTCAATTGGACGAATACCTTTTGATTCCATTTTGATTGCATTCATAATTCTTATTTTATCTACAATCATAAGAAGAGTTGGCTTCCAGTAGATTGATTCAACAATCCCTTTGATAGCTTGATAAGTTGGTACTTGGTAAGTTAACTTTTCTCCTCCCATTTTCATCAAAGGATCTGTGAAAAGTGCGTAATCACCAAAAACCTCAAATTCAATAGAATTCCGCAAAGATTCTTCCTCCTTTTTCATTTTCATTTTCTATATTTTTCTAGTAAATTAATGATACTCCTCCTATGTAACTATATCAATATTTAGCGATTATATATTATATGAAATTTAAGAATTCTTTTGATGTGGTATAAAAACATCGATTAAAAACCCTATCTCAAACAAAGATAGAGTTTAAAATATAGCTGTTGTATTTGTCAATTAAAAATCCGGCCACATTACCATTGAAAGCCCAGCCACTTTTGTGAATTCTAATCAGTATCAATTTTTAATAAAACTGGCTGGATTTTCAATTATAAT
>NZ_JBPWAP010000126.1:0-9458 GCF_051776705.1 Bacillus cereus group sp. BceL291
TGAATTGAAAGATTCATAAAAAATGTCATCCTTTCTAGCTAGCTTTTTAGAAAGAATAACGTTTTTTGACACTTGGGGGTAGTGCAAATTCTTAAGTTGATGGGCATGGGGCTATAACCGTATTGTAATCAAATTGAATGAAATGACTGGGGGAAGAAAAATGAGAGTGAAAGAGCAATTGTTAACTTTGAGAGCGTATGTGCCTGGGAAAAACATTGAAGAAGTAAAAAGAGAATATGGTTTATCAAAAATTGTGAAATTAGCATCCAACGAAAATCCATTCGGTTGTTCAGCACGTGTGACAGAAACATTAACTTCTTTAGCGAGCCAATATGCCCTTTATCCAGATGGATATGCCTTTGAACTTCGGACAAAAGTAGCGGAACATTTAGGTGTAAAAGCAGAACAACTACTATTTGGTAGTGGATTAGATGAAGTCATTCAAATGATTAGCCGAGCGTTACTACATGAAGGAACAAACGTTGTAATGGCGAATCCTACGTTTTCACAATATCATCACCATGCTGTTATTGAAGGAGCAGAAGTTCGTGAAGTATCACTTAAAGATGGTATTCACGATTTAGATGCAATGCTAGAGCAAGTAGATGAGAAAACGAAAATTGTATGGATTTGTAATCCGAATAATCCAACAGGTACATATGTTGAGAAACAAAAATTACTTTCATTTTTAGAATCAGTTCCTAAGTCGGCTCTCGTTATTATGGACGAAGCATATTATGAATACGCGGAAACAGAAGACTATCCGCAAACATTACCACTTCTTGAAAAGTATGAAAATCTTATGGTTTTACGCACGTTTTCAAAAGCATATGGTTTAGCTGCTTTTCGTATCGGATATGCGATTGGGGATGCGAAGTTAATCGGACAGCTAGAAGTAGCTAGGTTACCATTCAATACATCAACTGTAGCCCAATCTGTAGCACTCGCTGCATTAGAAGATCAAGCCTTTTTACAAGATTGTGTGCAAAAGAATGCTGAAGGTTTAAATCAGTATTATGCATTTTGTAAAGAATATAACGTATTCTATTATCCATCCCAAACAAATTTCATTTTCTTAAAACTTGGTATACCGGGTAATGAAGCTTTCGAACGATTAATGAAAAAAGGATATATCGTTCGTTCTGGTGCTGCATTTGGTATCGATGATGGTATTCGTATTACTGTCGGTTTGAAGGAAGAAAATGATGAAATTATAGAGTTGCTGAAAGAGCTTGTAAATGAGCAAGTACAGAAAGAAGAAACATATTCTTAAGAGATTGTGAAGGCTCCTAGTATAGGAGCCTTTTTTATCGCATTCAAAATAAAGGTTGAAGACTGCTAATTAAGTTATTCTGTAAACCACGGTTTGTATGGCTCGATAATTAGTGAGAGAAGTTATTTGCACGGTCATAAAAGAAAGCGGTACAATAGAAGATGATGGTAAGGTATCGGTGTCATATCCGAACCTTTTGAACAATTAACTACTCTGTAAGAAGAAGTATAAGAAGAAGTATGCTCATTCTAAAGGTTGCGTTCTAACAGTGAGTTGCTTATGATAAATGAACAGAAGAGAATATTTTTAAGAATTAAAGGAGACGTTTATGCAAAAGTTTGAACAAGCTGTTTCATATATTGAAAATGGTGAAGCGGAAAAAGGATTACAATTATTAAAAGAACAATTAAAAATTGCGAATGATGAAGAGAAGTATGATATCGCTCGTTACTATCATACGCTTGGATTTACAGATGAGGCATTAGCAATTACTGAAGACTTACGTTTACTGTATCCAGAAGAAAGTGAATTCACTGTATTTTTAGCAGAATTATATATTGATCTAGATAAAGAAGATGAAGCGATTGAAGTGCTTCATGATATTCCAGAAAATGACGATTTATATGTTCAATCGTTATTACTTGTTGCAGATTTATTCCAAATGCAAGGTTTTGATGATGTAGCAGAGCAAAAACTATTAAAGGCGAAAGAAATGATGCCTGATGAACCTGTTATTACGTTTGGGTTAGCAGAATTATATAGTAGTAAAGGTGAAGAACAAAAGGCAATTACTTATTATGAATCGCTATTAGCGGAACATAAAGTAATGGGTGGTGTTGTGATCGCACTTCGCCTCGCAGAAACGTTAAGCGCGATCGGAAACTGGGAAGAAGCGATTTCTTATTATGAAGCAGGCCTAGAGGAACAAAAAGATATTCACTCATTATTTGGATATGCCTTTACATTATACCAAGGTGAAGAATATCAGAGAGCAATTGGTGCTTGGCAAGAACTAAAAGAATTAGACCCTGAGTACGCATCACTGTACATGTATTTAGCGAAAAGCTATGAAAAAGAAGGAATGCTTCAAGAAAGCTATGAAACGCTTCATGAAGGAATTAAAGTAGATGAGCTTTCAGTTCCATTTTATGTAGAGTTAGCGAACATTGCGGCGAAATTAGGGAAAATAGTAGAAGCAGAGGAAGTTCTTCAAAAAGCGCTTGAGTTAGATCCAGGGCATTTAGGTGCAACATTAAAATATACATATATCTTAAAAGAACAAGAAAAGTACGAAGAGTTAATTGCAATTGTAGAGCGTGCTATTGATAGTGGAGAACCAGATACACAACTACTTTGGGATCTTGCGTATGCAAAAAAACAATTAGAAATGTATTCGGATGCATTAAAACACTATGAAAGTGCATATACTTCTTTTAAGAATCATCCAGACTTCTTAGAAGAGTACGGTTATTTCTTATTGGAAGAAGGAAAACGAAAAGAGGCGAAAGAAGTATTTACCCAGTTATTACAACTAGACCCGACACAAATTCATATTGAAGAATTGTTATATAATTTAGAGGATTTTTCATAAGTTGGAAGGAAACTGAATGCCGCTTCTTGAATCTAAAAAGAAAAGAGAAAGACAGAGGAGGGACTTAATTGCTATGAATACCCCTGTTTCTGTAAACGAGAAGAAGGATTTTGTAAAATGGTTTTTGAATAATTACCAACTGAAACAGCGTGAATGTGTATGGATTCTGAATTATTTAATGAGTCACGACCAATTGATGCATAAAGTCCACTTCGTAGAGCATGCAAAATATTGTCCGCGTGGCTTAGTGATGTCAGCGAATTGTGTGAAAGACACACCGTTTCACTTTTTTAAACAAAATGTTATGACAACAGATGCTGAAAAATCGTTTCATGATATTCGTTTAAATCGAGATGAGGATATTTATATTCAACTCAACTTTAAATCATCGTTTCAAAATGCGAATTATGTAGCTGTATTAGAAGAAAACCCATATCTACCAAAGCATATTGAAGTAAATGAAAAAGATCGTTTACTTGCAGAAAGGTTTTTGGAAGAAAGTGTATTTTCGTTTAGGAGAGAACGCCTTTTGAAACAAATTGATGAAGCGTTAGATAAGCAAGATAAGGAAGCGTTTCATAGATTAACGGCAGAGTTAAAGACTTTATAGAATTTATTTGGATTAATTAATTTTTACAAATTTCAGACTTTTATAAAGAAAAACTACCTATATTGGGTAGTTTTTCTTTTTTTACCTCTTTTAGTGTGGTTTAATATATATAAAGTGAAAGTTCTGTCATTTGTAAGTGAAGGAGTGAAGGAGGGAAGGGATTTGAAGTGGATTGTAAAAGATGTAGAACAGTTTGAGCAAGCAAGAGAGTATGTTGATACAGGAGTAATACCGCTGTTATCAATTTCGGCAGCAAAAGAAATGAAAATGGTTGTAGAACAAGGTGAATTTATCGAATTGTTGAGCACGGAATTGGAAAGAGAGTATAAAGGAAGAGTGCTTTTACTGCCTGCGTTTACGTATTTGGTAGAAAGTCAAAAGAATGAAAAAGGTCGTTTGCAAGAATGGACAAATCATTTACGAAGTGAAGGTTTTAAGCATATTGCTTATGTTACAAGTGATTTTTCATGGAAAGAGGATATGCAAGAGTTACAGGGAGATTTATTTTGGTTTCCTTCATTAGCGTTAGAACAATTTAGTGATCAAGCAAAAAGAGAAGTTATTCATGCGCATATAAAAAATATAATGGTGATGTTGGAAGAGAAATGGGGAAACTCGCAATAAACAGAAAGTTCTTATTATTATGAGTAGTATGATATTGACCTGTGCATGAGCGTATTATATCATGATAGTGTCCTAGTTTTTATTTTTTATATAATTTATCACGAGGGGACAATTTCTGATAGAGGGGGGAAATTTTCGTGAGCGACAAAGAACATCGCGTGTCAAGAAGACAATTTTTAAATTACACACTCACAGGGGTAGGAGGCTTTATGGCTGCCGGTATTTTAATGCCGATGACGCGATTTGCGCTTGATCCGGTGTTAAGAAAAGAAGCGGGAACAGATATGGTTGCTGTTGCGCAAGTAAAGGATATTACAACAGAGCCGAAGCGTTTCGATTTTAAAGTGAAGCAGGTTGATGGTTGGTACAAGTCTGAAGAACCAAAATCGGCTTGGGTTCATAAAGATGAAAGCGGAGACATTGTTGCGTTCTCTCCAGTATGTAAACATTTAGGATGTACAGTTAACTGGAATTCGGACAAAGCACATCCGAATCAATTCTTTTGCCCATGTCACGGGGGGCGTTATACAAAAGATGGGATTAACATTAAAGGTACGCCACCCCTTGCTCCGCTTGATGTGTACGAGTCTAAAGTGAAAGATGGAACGCTGTATCTAGGAAAAGCGAAGCCAAGAGGGGGTGCAAAGTAGATGTTAAATAAAATTTATGATTGGGTGGATGAAAGATTGGATATTACACCAATATGGCGTGATATCGCTGATCATGAAGTACCTGAACATGTAAACCCGGCACATCACTTTTCTGCATTCGTCTATTGCTTTGGAGGACTTACCTTTTTCGTTACTGTAATTCAAATTTTATCTGGAATGTTTTTGACGATGTATTATGTGCCTGATATTAAAAATGCTTGGGAATCAGTTTACTATTTACAAAATGAAGTTGCTTATGGGCAAATTGTTCGTGGTATGCACCACTGGGGTGCTAGTCTCGTAATTGTAATGATGTTTTTACATACACTCAGAGTTTTCTTCCAAGGTGCGTATAAAAAGCCCCGTGAGTTAAACTGGATTGTTGGTGTTCTTATTTTCTTTGTTATGTTAGGTCTTGGTTTTACCGGATATTTATTGCCGTGGGATATGAAAGCTTTATTTGCTACAAAAGTAGGGATTCAAATTGCAGAGCAAACACCGCTCATTGGTCCTTATATTAAAACATTACTCGCTGGTCATTCCGAAATTGTTGGCGCTCAAACATTAACTCGCTTCTTTGCTATTCACGTCTTCTTCTTACCAGCAGCACTTCTAGGTTTAATGGCCTTCCACTTCATCATGATTCGCAAACAAGGTATTTCCGGTCCACTATAAGAGATTGCTAAATTAAAGGGGAAAGAACTAAAGGAGGGAGATTATGCATCGCGGCAAAGGGATGAAGTTTGTAGGAGATTCTCGGGTACCAGTAGCTCGGAAACCAAATATTCCAAAAGACTATTCTGAATACCCAGGGAAAACAGAAGCATTTTGGCCGAACTTCTTGTTAAAAGAATGGATGGTTGGTGCAGTTTTTTTAATCGGTTATTTATGTTTAACAGTGGCGCATCCGTCGCCGCTTGAGAGAATGGCGGACCCAACAGATGCTGGATATATACCACTTCCAGATTGGTATTTCTTATTCTTGTATCAGTTATTAAAGTATTCGTATGCTTCCGGTTCATTTACTGTAATTGGAGCATTTATTATGCCAGGGATTGCGTTTGGAGCATTACTGTTAGCTCCATTTCTTGATCGAGGTCCAGAAAGACGTCCATTGAAGCGTCCTGTGGCAACTGGATTTATGCTTTTAGCAATTGCATCGATTATCTTTTTAACTTGGGAATCTGTAGCACACCACGACTGGGAAGCTGCAAAAAAACAAGGAGCAATTGTAAAAACAGCGCCAGTTGATAAAAATGATGATGGCTATAAATTAATGCAAAAAAATACTTGTTTAACATGTCATGGTGACAATTTACAAGGCGGGGCAGCAGCACCGGCACTGCAAAACTTAACTTTAAAGCCAGAAGAAATTGCTAAAATTGCGAAAGAGGGAAAAGGTTCAATGCCTAAAGGTGTATTTAAAGGTACGGATGAGGAACTGAAGAAGCTTTCGGAATTCGTTGCAAAGTATAATAAAAAATAATAAAAAGCTGACTACAAAATTTGTAGTCAGCTTTTCTATTTAGTTGGATGAAGTTTGTTATAATAGAGTAGGATTTAATGAATGAATTACTTTGCTTGAAAGGTGTTGGACATACGGATTGGTGTACTTGTATGCAATGTTAAGACAACGCTCGGTATTATTATTTTTATTAATTGTTAACATATTAGGTACAATTTACGGATTTATATGGTACGGAAATCAATTGAAAGAAACGTCACTTATATTTTGGCCGTTTGTACCAGATAGTCCTATGGCGAGTCTCTTTTTTGTCTTTGTTTTAATTGCTTTTTTGGCAAAGAGAAACTGGGGATTAATAGAAGCGTTAGCGATTGTAACTTTAATAAAATATGGTATTTGGGCTGTTGTTGTAAACGGGATTATGATTTACGTAAAAGGGCCTATTGGCCTTATGGGCTACATGTTAATGCTTTCGCACTTTGCGATGGCAGTACAAGGATTTTTATATGCTCCATTCTATCGTATAAAAAAATGGCATTTTATAGTAGCAGCTGTGTGGACGTTGCATAACGATGCAATTGATTATTTATTTTGGCAAATGCCGCGATATGGAATTATGCATTTGTTTGTAGAGGAAATTGGTTATTTTACGTTTTGGTTAAGTATTGCTGTACTATGTATTACATATTATTGTTGCTTACGTGAGCAAAGGAAACAATTTTCTTTATGATGGTTAGAACATTTAGGGGGAGAACATGGAGAAAAATAAGAGTGGTACAAAAATATTGGATCGATTGATTACTTTAGTTGTTTCATATAGCATAGCATTTTCTATTTTTGCACTCGCAACAACGGCAGTTGTCTATGGAAAATGGCTGTATTATTTTGAAATTGATTTTTTAAATATTCCTGATTTAGCGGATATGACGAAGGATGAAATTAAAAGAAATTACGATGTGCTTATTACATATTTATCCCCGTTTTATGACGGAGCATTACATTTGCCAACATTAGATATGTCCACAAATGGCCGTATTCATTTTGTAGATGTTAAAAATATTTTAGTAAAGATTCAATATGTGATGTATGCGACAATTATGATTGCAGTGATAGGCGGAATTTATTTATTAAAAAAGAAAAATGAAAAGTTTTTACTGCATGGATCGATTTTAACAATCATTTTTCCGATAGCGCTTATGTTACCAATTGCTATTAATTTTGAAAAGAGTTTTGTATTATTCCATAAACTTTTATTTAGTAATGATTATTGGGTTTTTGATCCTGAAAAAGATCCAATTATATTAATGTTACCAGAAGAGTTCTTTATGCATGCTGCGTGTGCTATTTTATTATTCATTTTAGGTGGTAGTATACTTTGTTACAGTTTATATCGATATTTCGTAAAAAAGAAAAGGATGTCACAGAAAAAATTCTCTGCTTAAAGAGAATTTTTTTCTTTGTAAAATGATAATATATTTTTCGGTCTAGTTCTGTTCTATTCTTGTCCAAATTAACATATTTTGTACTAGTAGTTATAGGGGGGACCGGGATGAAGAGAACATTAATTGGATTGATAGCATTTCTAATTATAATGTTTCCGTTACGTATATATGCTGAAGAGTGGAATGAGCTAACAGGGTTGTTAGACGCCTCGTTACAGTTAGTGAAGCGTAATGAAGATGAAAAAGCGGTACAAGTATTACAACATTTCTCGGAGCAATTTTTAATAAAGGGGAATGAAAAGAAGCAGGAAGTAACACCAGATCAAGTTAGAGTTATTTCTTTAGCTTACGATAAGGCGCAACAATCGCTCTCTGAAGAAGGTTTAGGTAAGCAAGCTAAAATTGATAATGTGCTGGCATTACAACTTGCTGTTGATGCACAAGTATCGAAATATCAACCACTTTGGATGGAAAGAGAAAGGAAAGTAATGGATGCCTTTTCTCAAATGGAAAAAGCGATGGAAAAAGAAGATGCTGGGCAGTTTCAACAAACGTTAAATACGTTTTTAAATGAATTCAATATTATTTATCCAAGCTTAATGATTGCTTTGCCAGAAAACGAGGTTCAGCGTGTAAATGTTCATTTATCTTATTTAGATGAATTTCGTAACGTTATGTTAAAAACGAAAGGCGGCCAAATGCAATTAGGGATTATTAAAGGGGATTTGCAAAAGATATTTCACACAGTAAAAAAAGATGAAATTGCACCCTCTCTCATTTGGTTTATGACAATTACTGGGGGACTTATTTTCTTCACATTAACTTATGTTGGATGGAGAAAGTATAAAGGAGAAAGAGAAAAAAGAAAAAGTAATGTACATTCTAAAAATAGATAATGCAATAAATAAAGATATGGATTGTAAGGTTTATTCATTGACAATAGTGGCAGAAGAAAATAGAATGAGAAGTACTATAATTAAAACTTCAATGGAGGTTCATGATGTTTTATTTAATTTACTTCGCGATCATAATGATCATACCGTTGTATGCACAGTCAAGAGTACGTAGTGCCTATAGCAAGTATTCACAAGTTTATTCAACATCAGGTATGACAGGAGCGGAAGTGGCTCGAAAAATTTTAGATGAAAATGGATTATACAACGTAGCTGTAGAAGAAACACCAGGTCATTTATCAGACCATTATGATCCAACCGCTAAGACGGTTCGATTATCAACAGATAACTATTATGGACATTCAGTTGCTGGTACAGCAGTTGCAGCACACGAAGTAGGACACGCAATTCAAGATGCAAAAGATTATAAATTTATGCGCGTTCGTCATTCGTTAGTGCCAGTTGCAAACTTTGGTTCGAATATGTCTTGGATTTTCGTCCTAATCGGTATATTTGCACAAATGTCTGGTTTGTTGTTATTAGGTATCATTTTAATGGCAGCAGGTGTTGTGTTCCAGCTCGTTACATTGCCAGTTGAGTTTGATGCGTCAAAGCGCGCAATGCAACAAATTGAAGCGTTAGGTATTGTATCAACAGATGAATATGGGCAAGCTCGTAAAGTATTAAATGCGGCAGCATTAACATATGTAGCAGCTGCAGCTGTAGCTGTATTTGAATTATTACGTCTCGTATTAATGTATACTGGTATGCAGCGTAGCGACGACTAAAGACTATCAATTTTGAAGTGCACCCCAATTGTTAGACACATAATTAACAATTGGAGGTGCATTTTTTATGGCTAAATTTTCTTCAAAAGATAAAATACAAGCAGTAAAACGATATCTAGAAG
>NZ_JBPWAP010000127.1:0-9317 GCF_051776705.1 Bacillus cereus group sp. BceL291
ATATCTAGCTTAATATACATACTAACCACCTCAGAGTCAGTATGGAGAATCCAATTGAAAATGTACATATTTATTCAAGCGTTAATGTACATATTTAAGTTAGCATTTATAACTACTCACCACTTAACGTCCTTACGAACTTTTTGAAGTGGGAGATTCCTGCGAACACCAATGTATCCACCGGTTATCTTAGCAGGCTCTACCCGTAGTCCCTACGGTGAGAACATAAGTATCTTGTACGTTGGCGCACCACACTACCTACTTTAGCTTGGTTTTCGCAACTTCGGCAAGCATGGGGCGATAGAACATTGAAGATTTTACGGTTGTAACGTTTTTCTGTAATCAACCTCATAACTTCAGTTTTCGAAGAGCAATCTGTACAAGTAAATGATAGCAAATATGTTGGCTTATGCCAACCGACATTCATCTCCCATCTAAAATTGGTGGTTCACACCTTCACATTTTTGAGGAAGGAGTCTTCTGTCGGAAAAAGATAAAAATATACGAAAAAGAACTTCATTTCATTTTATTACACTTGATTATATATTTATTTAGTGTACCATTATACGTTATGGTTAAATTTTCTAAAAATGGAAGGTGAAGAACAGTGTTAACTGATTTACAAAAAAATTTTTTCTCACGGTTACAGATATCTCCGAAAGAAGATGTAAGCTTTGAAAATTTACATGAAATTCTTCAGCAAATGGCATATGTAATACCTTATGAAAATTTAGACGTTATGAACAAAAATAATCGGAAGGTTACTAGAAAGAATGTTCAAGAAAAATTACTATTAGATCAACGTGGAGGACTATGTTACGAGCTCAATACTGTATTATATTATTTTTTACTTGATTGTGGATTTGATGTTTATCGCATATCTGGTACAGTCTACGATTTAGGTGATGCTAAGTGGAAACCTGACGATGGACATGTAATTATTATTTTAAATTATAATAATCAAAAATACATTATAGATGGTGGACTTGCCTCACATCTTCCATTATATCCAGTTCCATTTAGCGGTGAAGTGATTTCATCTCAAACAGGAAAATATCGTATACGTAAACAGAATACTGAAAAAGGCACTTACTTATTAGAAATGAAAAAAGGAGATAACGGAGAGAGTGCCCAATTCCTTGATTCTGAACCTACTAATACATGGTCCACTGGATTTGCATTTTCATTAGATAAAATAGATACAAACAAAGTAAATGATATACAAAATATTATTGTAGAGCACCCCGAATCACCTTTTAACAAAGGATCCATTGTCTGCAAATTAGTAGAAGATGGACATATTTCGCTTACTAAAAAAAGTTTTACAGAAACAAGAAAAGGTGAAAAAAGTAAACGAACTATAAATGAAGAAGAATATCAGCAGATTCTTAAAGAAGTATTCAATATTTCTCTAGAGAAATACCTCGATAAAATTCTAGAAAGAGGCTAGCTTCAATTTTCATTTTATTATTATATGTTTGTTCTTTCTTGTTGCAGCACCCTTATAATAAGGGTGCTCTTTTTTAAAAACGAACCCACAAAATGAAAAAAATTAATTGTAAAACCTGAGGTTGGAAGCTTGATAAAAAAGCATCCTTCTTCAGGTTTTTATACATTTTGAAGATTGGAGAGAAGTATATCTTGAGTAAGAATTCTAAAATTCAGCTGGTTTCCTAACTCTTGACCCGATAATACTACAGATTTAGAAAAATGCGTATATCTTCATAAAATTATATAAGTACATTATTGATGTTCTGAAAAACATACTAACAAGAAGTAAATTCTGAATACAATCATATTGACAATGATAATCATTATCAATATGATTATAGTGTTAATTATTTTTTTATTACTCTTTATGTAAGGGAGATATTATATTGGGAAAAATTAAAACGAAATATCTAAAAAGGTTGGTTGTAGCTGCATCCTTAGTAGTTCCATTTAACGTGCTTGCTTCTCCAATAGTTAAAGCAGAAACGCCTATTCAAGTAAATACAAATCAACAAGTTTCAGAAGGTACCTATGATGTAATCTTAAAAACATATCGGGATCAAACCAATGAATTATCTATCACATCTAATTACTTAAAGGAGCCAAAAGTTACGATTAAAGATGGAAAGAAAATTGTAACGGTAACCGTTCAGGATAGTGACTATTTTCAATATCTTAGAGTAGAAGATTATCGTACACCTGGTGTATTCCATGATGTACAGGTAATTTCTGAAGATAAAAGAAAAAATGGGACAAAAGTGGTTCAATTTGAGATAGGAGAATTCTCAAAGAAATATAATATGCAGATGCATGTTCTGATTCCGACCATGGGATATGATCATAAATATCAAGTTCAATTTGAAATAGATGCTTCAAGTATGAAAGAGGATTCCAGCAATAAACCAGTTGATAGTAAAGAGTTAATACCCGATGAAAAGTTAAGACAACATATTAATCAGTGGGTCTTAAATAAAGATGATGCAAATGCACCTATAACCAAAGAAGATTTATTGGAAATTAAAGATATATATTTGGACAATAAGGAGATAAAGGATTATAGAGGATTAGAGTACCTGCAAAATTTAGAAAGTCTTAGCTTGAGAAATGCACAAATCAAAGATTTGTCAGTAATATCTAAATTGAAAAATCTTAAAGTTCTTGATTTATCTTATAGTCAAATGAACGATATTAAACCACTTACTGAATTAAAAAAAGTTGAAGAATTATATTTGAGAGAAACTAAGCTTTCGGACTATTCGCCATTAAATGAGATGAAAAGTATAACACGGTTGGATTTAATAGGAAATAATATAGAGGATATTGGGCAAATAAGCACATTAACTTCTTTAAAATCGTTATTTTTATCAAGTAATAATATTAGTAATATAACTGGTATTAACCAATTAACTAATTTAGAGGAATTGTCGTTAGGATATAATACAATTCACAGTATTCAGCCAATTAGCGAATTAAAGAATTTAAAAGAGTTAGATTTAAAATATAATGAGATAAATGATATCACTCCTTTATTTAAATTGGAACAATTAAATACTCTTAACATGGAAACAAACTATATTAATGATATTTCAACATTAAGTATGTTACCAAATTTAAGTAATGTAAATTTAGATGCAAATGCTATTTCAGATATTCGCCCATTAAAAAATATAAAGCGAGCAAATATCCAAAGGCAAAAAATTTTCTTGAATGAAGGAAATGTAAATGAGGATCAAAAAGTACAAATATTTGATCCAGCGGGGAACTTACCTGCGAGCATTAAATTGAAAGAGGAAGATGGAACAGTTACAAACGGTGTCATAAAATGGAAGAGCGCAGGGGAAAAAGAATTTACATTTGAAACCAGCTTTGATGCAGGTGGCTATTATCCAATACTATTTAATGGAACAGTAATGCAAAATGTTGTAGTTAAGAAAGAAACTCCAACAGCCTCTTTTTCAGATGTACCTAATTGGGCCAAAGAATCCGTGGATTATTTAGTTAATAAGCATATTATAAATGGTTATCCAGATGGAAGATTTGCACCATATGATCAATTAACACGTGCACAGGCTGCCAAAATCATTGCAAAAACTGTAGATTTACCTGTAGATTCATCTGTTAAACCAACATTTTATGATTCACAAGATCACTGGGCTTCACCTTATATCGCTGCAGTTGAGAAAAAAGGGATTATTATAGGAGATGGAACAGGAAAATACAACCCAGAAGCAGATATTACGAGAGCCGAAATTGCAACTATTTTAGTAAGAACATATAATCTTAATACCAAGGGGAATTCCAATAATAGCAAACTTATATTTTCAGACTTAAAAGGTCATTGGGGTGAAGAATATGCAAATATTCTCATCAATAAAGGGATTTCTATTGGTACGGGATCTGGCTGGGAACCTGATAGATTCGTAACGCGTGCAGAAGCAGCTCAATTTGTTGCAAAAACAGATAAAATGAAATAGTAATATATATAATAAGAATACTGTATAGCCTGAGAAGTATTTTAAATTATGAAAACGTTGAATTTCTGTACAAACACTTGAAAGTAGCAATTAATATTATAGTGTAAAATACTGAATTATCTAAAGAAATAGTTCTTCCAGTACCCATATTCTTTAAGTACCACCGTTACAATCAACGATCCTAGCGGTGATCATATTCTAGAGAGGAAATCTGATTTTGGTATAATTAATCCATTTAGGAACCTAGTTTACATTGCAGTAAGTTTCGTTTTACCGCCAGGTACATATCGTTCAGAAATGTGGGGTAAGATTCAAGGGGGCGAGGGTACTTATACGGTGACAAACGTTAAATCCAGGAACTTCAAAATGTCTTCAAGATTTTTTAATTAACTAGAATAAATACCCTACTCAATTTCAACCGAGTGGGGTATTTATTCTAGTTTTAATTTTTAAGATATTTTTTAAGTTCGTAAGCATTATATAAATTATTATCTATACAAGATTGTGATGTTATTTTCAACCCTAGTATTAGATGTTCTATTTCTTCATCCGTATACTTCTTTACATTGCCATTTCCAGCTACTTTTTTTGTATTATTCTCTAAATTTATAGTTATTCCTAATCCATTTTGGTAATTGATTCATGTTAACTTTATTGGTCGGAACACCTTGCATGGAAAGCATCATTTCTTGATCTCTATCCCTATTGTTTTGTTGCTGATACATAACATCATCACCCTTCTAACTATTGTATTTATAGTATAGCGGTTTGAAGATAATTATGTACAGAATATTCGACAAATATAATCGTAGTAAAAAAGTAGGGAGAATGTAATAGCAAAATTAGAAATGTGAACAAAAGTGTTATTTTAATCGGAATGGCAGATGATTGACCAAATCACCTGCCAAGTGCCTAAACAGTCCGGAGGGGTAAAGCTCCGTTTTGAAAGAGTGTAGCTGACTCGTAGATATTGTGTGTAATGCAAAAAAAATTATTCGTAAAGGAGAATAAAAAAAAGGAAAATCAAGAAAAACGTTATGAAGAAATTCGTAATACCAATATACGTATTCATGAGTTAGAGCGACAGATGGCAGATATGAAGCCAATTGATGGATTAAAAGAACAATTATCAGGTTTAACTCGCAAGATTGATGGATGGTGGGATGAACTTGTATTCAATTACATTTCAGAAATGAGTTTTAGTAAATGGGGCGGATTAGATATAAAGTTTGGTTTTCAATTAGGTAGAGTTTCAATACTATTAAGTAGTACACCTGTATGGATAAGGAAGAAGATGTGGATAAAATACAACAGCTTCGCGATAAAGGATTTATTTTCACAGAGGAAGATAGAGAAGCGCATCTTGCTGACAATCATACAAACAAGAAATTACTGGTACAACTTTTAGAAGAGAGATTCCCAAGCATACGAATTACAGGAATGGAAACTTGGAATGGGAGAAGAAACAAGGAAGCGTACATTCGATATGTTACAGCCTATCTTGGCGAATTAAATGAAATTTAAACAAAATAGTTATTTTTGAAAAAAAGTTGGTCAACATGTATTAAATCAAAAACATGGCGATAACAGTAAAGGTGGAATGAAGGATGGAAAACAAAGAGTACAAAAAAGGTTATTTAGAGGGGCAGTTGGATGAAGCAGAAACTGCATATCACAATTTGGCTGAATTAGCAAAGTTTTTAACAAAAAATGGTTGTTTGTAATTTATAATAAAATTCTTATCTTGTATTGAAATAAAAAAACATGCACAAAAATTGTGCATGTCTATATAAAAATCTATGTCTTGTCTATGTATATATATGCTTGTTTCATGAGAATGGTGAGTACCCTTGAAGTAAAAGGTTATTTAAATGAAAAGAGCGCTTTTTAAGGCGCTCTATGATTAAAATTTATATAGAAAGGTGACTAAGATTATTGTATGTATACTTTTAATATATGTGCAGGTTTTTTATAAGAACATTATTTGAATAGAGAGGTTAGGAAGTGATAAGATATAAGATTTCACCAATTATCAACTTTAAATAGATATTCATAGTATGAAAGATGAAAAATAAGGACATTTACAAAGGAGTGAATAAAATTGCTTCAAGATTATTTTTACAATGAAACGCAAATGCGTTCTGTAGGTGGGCAGGGTCCTTCGCAAAGTACAATTCAAGCTGTACATCAAGCTATACAAGCTCAGCTACAAGCGTTACAAGCACAGCAAGAGATGCAAGTACAACAAGAAATGCAAACGCAACAAAGTATGCAGCCTTACTATCATTCATTGCAATATTATTATCCAATGTATATTCCGCAGTATAGAATACCTTTTTCAATATGGTCATATGAAACTATATATTATTTATAGTAAATAGTCACAGAGGCAACTGTTTGATGAAAATTTATTTAATACTATTTCAAAGTAAATAAAAAAGAGCACACATATAAGTGTGCTCCTAGACTAAAAGGTTTGAACGTATAAACCGTGGAGTGTCCTACACAATAATATATGCTTGTCAGACTTAAGGGTGCGAAGTTTTTTACAAATTGTTATTTTGTTAACTAAAATAGGAGTGCTTGACCAGAGCACTCCATAACGCTAATGACAACACCTATAAGAGTATATGAATGTTTTAGATGAATATTCTTAATTCTTATTCAAACAAAAAAAGAGCACTAGGGAAAGTGCTCTTTTACCAAGACTCATATCGAAAAGCTTACCATGATTATTGTATGTATGATTTTAATGTGTGTGCAGTTTTTATTTAAAATTTTAACTTTAGTGGGAAATTTGGTCCCAAAAATATTTAAGGGGAATTTTTAAAAATTTAAAATACCCGACTAATGATATACCTAATAAAGTATTAAGTTGTTAAGGTAATACTTTCAATATCTTCGCAACTTATAAATATGATATTAGTGGATTCAGGTGTTATTATATCTTCCTCTTTTAATATGACTAAACACAGTGTTGGATAATAATTAGAAAGAGTAGCGGGGCCAATCATTTGTCCAGATTTGGTTGTTATTGTAACAACAGTTCCTATTGGCCAATTAGAAAGTAAAAAACAAGCTATTCCTGTACAAGATGCCATCTTTGTTCCTCCTTCACTTTAAATTCAAACCTTGTATAAATGTAGTTTTAATGTGCATGGTACATAGTTTATACATAAAGGTGGTGAAGTGTGAATTAGATGAAGTTTTATATTAATGTGAGTTGTTTTTTTAGTTCTCTCGGATGAACTTTAAGGGGAAGTAAAAAACCTAGGATTGTAATGAAAACACTATTTTATAAAAAAAGAACCCGCTAACTGCAACGAGTTCTAAAAAAGAGTTTAACTCTCTGTGAGTGTTTCTTTTCTATAATTGTACAGGCCAGATATTGATCCCGAAAGAAGTGAGATGGAGATTATCATGATGAGATGTTGTCTGAAATAGATAGTATTTTTAGGCATCCATAGAATAAAGATGGCTAATAAGACAAGTAGTGAAGTACACATTGTATAAGATATTTGGAACTTGATTCTAAGCCTTTCTGTGTCGTTGGTACCTATTTTCTTAAATGTTATAGAGAATAATATGACAGATGCTAGAGGAAGAAAGGTTGTTATACTTACAAATAAATTAAAATGAACAATGTCACTAGATAACCAGGATTCTAACCATTGAAAAAGAACCATTTTATCATCCTTTCTTAAATGTCTAAATGATAAATGTTGTTAATCTATGTATATATTAACATATTGTGGGTTTTGAGAGGGAGTATAACAAAAACTTCATTTTAAAACAAAAGGACATTCGTATTTCCGGCTGTCAGTGTCGGCGCGCCACATCAAAGATACCGGACATTTATTACTGGCCACTCCAACGATAAGTCAAAATTACAAGCCAATAAGAAAATTACCCCCTTTAGAAGCAAACGGAAACCATGGAAAACATCTTCCGGGATCGATCGGAGAACACTTTCCGGAACATATTGGGAAGAAAATCAACCCGCAGTTTGTGGAATGGATGATGGGATGAAGATAGATTGAGATTCTTGGGTAACGCGGTTGTACCCCAGCAGATCTATCCAATATTTGAAGCAATAGCAAAGATTGAAGGTTTATTATAAAAACTTTATTTTAGAAAAAAGGGGAGTTGAAACGTGAGTCCAAAAGTGTACGCCGTTTATAAAGGTGAATCACTAATATGTATTGGAACTGTAAAGGAGTGCGCTCAACATTTAGGAGTACTTCCTAAGACAGTGTATTATTACAAGTCATCATCTTATAAAAAAAGAGTGGCTATTAGAAGGAACGCTCGTAATTATTTAACTGTTATAGTGCTAGAAGAAGATTAACATAAAAATTTCATTTTAATATAAAGCAGAATTATTAAATGGCTTAGGCAGACAATTTATTAAATAAACTGTCCGCCAAGTGAATGAAAAATTATTTGAGCTATATAAGCCCAAGTTTAGTATGGATAGAATCATTAAAAATTATTTATGAAAAAATAAATTCCAAAAAATGTATGTATGAAAAAGAGCAGTTAATAAGAACTAACTGCTCGGCTCCAAAGGGGGAGCGGTCAAGGAGAAAGGAATTTTAATGAGTTCGGGTTTATCACCCATGTATAGTATGTGTTTAATATTAAGAAATATTCAAATGGGTAAAAATTAAAAAGAGCAGCTAGTAAAAGCTAACTGCTCAGTCTTAAAGAAGATCTAAATGGTTACAGCACATTAAAGATGGGTTATCTATAGTATTTACGAAATATTGGGTTTTATTCAGGAGGTAGAGAGAAATGGCGTCAGGTTGTATTGTGGCGGAATGTCCTATTTGTGAAGAGTGGGTATTCGAAGATAAATGGATACTTGATTAATACGATAATGTCGTTCATGAAAGATGCCTTAAAACAAGGAATAACAATAATAAAATGAATCATCTCTTAAATCAGGAAATATAACAGCTTGAGAAGAGAGTAAAGGAATTGGAAGAGCAGATTAAGAGTGGGCAGATGATGTTGTTTTAAGTAGAAGAGCAGTTAGCTTTTGCTAGCTGTTCACACAAACACTGCAATATGTGGCTACTTTGGGGAAAGTAGCTTGTATTTAGTATTAACGTAATATTGAGTTTTATCCTCTTAATCTTATTCAATAATACAATAGCAATACTCCCTTTATAAGCTCAATAGGTCGTATTTGGAAATGAAAGTAAGACTATGACCTGTTTTTACACGTATCTCGGCGGTACCCCATGCCCATCAACTTAAAAGTGTTAACTATCCCCAAAAGTAAAAAATGCCATCCTTTCTTTATATTCGTGATAGAATATAAAGAAATTGAATGTTTTTTCTTAATAT
>NZ_JBPWAP010000128.1:0-9147 GCF_051776705.1 Bacillus cereus group sp. BceL291
TTAGGGTTTATTTCGTATGCTCATTTTTAAGAGGATTATACTGTTTAAAAGTTTGTTCATTTCAATTAATGGAAAACCGTAGAGTTTCTATCCTTAAGTTGATGGGCATGCGGCTGAACCCCTATAAGAAGAGAAGAAAATTCTTCAATATTATAAGAAACAAAACCGGAGCGTAATTGATATATATTTTTTCGACAAACGAAAGGGGGATTTTCATGTTAACTGAATTACAAAAGAATTTTCCCTTAAAATTAAAGATCTCATCGAAAGAAAATATTCAATTTGATACCCTACGAGAATATAGGCGTTATGGAAGGATAGTCTCAAAAATTTCTCGAGAAAATCTTGTGTGAAAATCACTTTTAAATAATCGTGACGGACTATACTATGATTTAAATTCATTATTATATTATTTTTTAAATGATTGTCACTTTGAAGTTTATTGAATAGCCAATACTCTATATGATTCCAAAATAAAAAATGGAAAGCTGATGAGGGCACGTAATAATTATTTTAGAGCATAAAAATACTAACTACATACTAGATGCTGGTTTCGCTTCACACTTTCCTTTACATCCAATTTTCTTTAATGGTGATACTATTTACGTCTCCAACTGGAGAGTATCGTGTCCGTAACAAAATACAGCTAAAGGAACTTATGTATAAGAAATGATAAAGGAAAAAATGGAGAAACTTCATATTACCTTGGTTCTGAGCCTAGTCATAATTAGTCTATTGGATATACTTTTTCTTTGAAGAAAATAAATGAAGAGAAATTAAATAATAGACAAAACATGATTATAATGCATCCCCACTCCCCTTTAAATAGGGGATATATAATTTGTAAATTCATTAAAAACAATCGTATTTCGCTTACAAAATAAAAATTTACACACACTCAATATGAAGAGAAAATAAAAAAGAAATTAATACGGAACAATACCATCGAATTTTCAAATAATTAGAAGTGTATTTTAGAAGTATAATAAAAATATTCTGAAAGTGTTTTTAGTGTATTAGAGAGTTGTGTTTTAGTTATTTATAAGGAGACTATTTTCACCTTCGATTTTTGCGAAATACCTACACATAGTATCAAGAAGAGGTTCTAACAAAATTGTTAGAACCTCTTTATCTATTCTCAACAAAAGATGATTTGAATTTTTTATTTAAACAGATTGATGTATATCCGTATGTGAAATCCGATTTTTTGTTTCATTAAAAATGATAAATTCTTTATAGTTGGGGTGCCATACAATTAAGTAAGTCTCATTTTCATATTGTATGGCATCAAATTGACATGACGTTTTTCCTACTATATCGGATTGTCCAATTAGTATCAATCTTTTTTCTAAAATCCCATTAAACTGCTTAAAAAATCATTACACTCCTTCAGGTAAGTATAAGTATATATTTATAAAAAGATATACTTTTTCCTCTTTTATAGCTGAATAAGAATTTTAAAAACAAATGAAAAAAATAATCCATATACAAAATAAGAGTAATTCTTTGGGTTGGTATATTATTTAATTATTTAACGAGAGGGGTGTCTAAGCGAAACATTAAAAATAGTATTTGTAAACATAATTTTTCATACATGAATGAAAAGTGGTATATCCTTTTATTTATAGATATAGTCTAAACTATAGTTGTGCATGAGCTTGAGGAGGAAAAAGATAGGAATAATCATGGTATCATAAAAATTAATAGTATAGCAGATACAGATTAAATTCTTTATACATGCATGAGAGTATACATTTGGTATTAATAATATAGCAGAAGGGAGAATAGAGAATGTTAGAGCATGAAGCTGTATTAGTAAAAACATTTTTAGCTACATTTGGTGGTTTTTGCGGATACTTTTTCGGTGGATGGGATGTATTATTAAAGATTTTAGTGACTATGGTCTCCGTTGACTACATTACTGGAATGATTGCTGCAGGTTATAATGGGAAACTAAAAAGTAAAATTGGCTTTAAAGGTATTGCTAAAAAGGTAGTGTTATTTATTCTAGTAGGCGTTGCAACTCAGTTAGACATAGTATTTGGGAGTAATAGTGCCATCCGAGAAGCCACAATTTTTTTCTTCGTGGGAAATGAGTTATTGTCTATTTCAGAAAATGCGGGACGTATAGGTATTCCACTTCCACAACCTTTAATCAATGCAGTTGAAACTTTAGGTGGACGAAGTAAACAAAATAAAAAAGAAGATAAGTGATGAGGTAGTAGACCTAAATAAAGTAAAACTTTAATCAGTGGGGGTCTTGCTCATCCCCCACTGATTATTAATTCAACCAAGCAAGCGTTTACGGGCAGTATGATCTCCCACCTAACTTTTTTGCTCCAGCAGAATTTTGAGTTGGAACCCTTACTACTCGTAAATGCGGGATAAACATGGTATACAATCAATCCATTTCTTATTAGCATTCAAAATTTTTGCAATACAGTGACAATGTACCAGAAAATGAAGTTACTTAAATATTAATTTAATTTATCCTTGGAAAAATTGGATATCGTAAACTTATTTCTATTACAAAAAGTTTAAAGGATGATGCGGTTGAAACAATTTAAAAAGATGTTAGACCAAGGAGCGATTCCCATTGATCTCACAGATCAATTCGGAAAACCTTTACGTCAATTTGATAAAATACAATATGAAAATGAATTCTATCTAATTATCTGGCATCCAATCTATAAAGAATTTGTGGGCTCTCATGAAACTGGAGATTGGATTCCTTATACTGATTTACATCAATCTGTTTGGATCGAAAATTTAAAAGAACATTATGCTAGCAAAAACTAAAAAGAATCCCAAAATATTTTGTTCGAGCCCTTTAAAGAATTTCAGCTAGGACCAAAAAAATAACCATCATAATCAAATGTAACTAAAGCATACTTATGGAAAAAGTCATCAAAAAATAATGAGTCTTTTGTTTTCAAAATGATTGTCTTTTTAAACAATAAATGCAAGTCGTAGCATATTTTATATATCTTATTATAAAAATTTATGAATTATTCATGATAATTATATATCAGTTTTTTAATACTCTGAAGGCTGAAATTTTGAATGCAAAATAAAAAAATCGGTTAACATCTTTTCCAATTAGTTAATCATCGAATCATAGAAAAGCTACAATCTAAAAATGGATTGTAGCTTTATTCATGTTTTAATCGTAAATAATAGCTTATATTTTTAGGAATGCCAGAAGATATTCTATTAAAACATACTGAACTCATTCTAAATATAGGTAATATATTTATATTTAATAAAATTCGTTGCGTTTTGTGAATATTTTCATAAGCTGAACCATATGATTTAAACTGAGGCGAAAATAATTGGTCTCAAATTATAAAACTATACGTGCTAGAACCAAAGGAATTGGAGGGAAATCACTCAAAAAATGTACGTATAACAATTTGCTTATATAATTCTATGAAGAAACTATTCAATGGAGAAAAATTGAATAGTTGTAATGTAAGCACACCGAAAAAAGGAGGAGTTATATTGACTTCAAATAGGAAAAATGAGAATGAAATTATAAATGCTTTATCGATTCCAACGGTATCGAATCCTTCCACGCAAATGAATCTATCACCAGATGCTCGTATTGAAGATAGCTTGTGTGTAGCCGAGGTGAACAATATTGATCCATTTGTTAGCGCATCAACAGTCCAAACGGGTATAAACATAGCTGGTAGAATATTGGGCGTATTAGGTGTGCCGTTTGCTGGACAACTAGCTAGTTTTTATAGTTTTCTTGTTGGGGAATTATGGCCTAGTGGCAGAGATCCATGGGAAATTTTCCTGGAACATGTAGAACAACTTATAAGACAACAAGTAACAGAAAATACTAGGAATACGGCTATTGCTCGATTAGAAGGTCTAGGAAGAGGCTATAGATCTTACCAGCAGGCTCTTGAAACTTGGTTAGATAACCGAAATGATGCAAGATCAAGAAGCATTATTTTTGAGCGCTATGTTGCTTTAGAACTTGACATTACTACTGCTATACCGCTTTTCAGAATACGAAATGAAGAAGTTCCATTATTAATGGTATATGCTCAAGCTGCAAATTTACACCTATTATTATTGAGAGACGCATCCCTTTTTGGTAGTGAATGGGGGATGGCATCTTCCGATGTTAACCAATATTACCAAGAACAAATCAGATATACAGAGGAATATTCTAACCATTGCGTACAATGGTATAATACAGGGCTAAATAACTTAAGAGGGACAAATGCTGAAAGTTGGTTGCGGTATAATCAATTCCGTAGAGACCTAACGTTAGGGGTATTAGATTTAGTAGCCCTATTCCCAAGCTATGATACTCGCACTTATCCAATCAATACGAGTGCTCAGTTAACAAGAGAAATTTATACAGATCCAATTGGGAGAACAAATGCACCTTCAGGATTTGCAAGTACGAATTGGTTTAATAATAATGCACCATCGTTTTCTGCCATAGAGGCTGCCATTTTCAGGCCTCCGCATCTACTTGATTTTCCAGAACAACTTACAATTTACAGTGCATCAAGCCGTTGGAGTAGCACTCAACATATGAATTATTGGGTGGGACATAGGCTTAACTTCCGCCCAATAGGAGGGACATTAAATACCTCAACACAAGGACTTACTAATAATACTTCAATTAATCCTGTAACATTACAGTTTACGTCTCGTGACGTTTATAGAACAGAATCAAATGCAGGGACAAATATACTATTTACTACTCCTGTGAATGGAGTACCTTGGGCTAGATTTAATTTTATAAACCCTCAGAATATTTATGAAAGAGGCGCCACTACCTACAGTCAACCGTATCAGGGAGTTGGG
Source organism: Bacillus cereus group sp. BceL291 (assembly GCF_051776705.1). NCBI lineage: Bacteria > Bacillati > Bacillota > Bacilli > Caryophanales > Bacillaceae > Bacillus > Bacillus cereus group sp. BceL291. The sequence goes on from NZ_JBPWAP010000128.1 coordinate 4,834, forward strand.
ATTCAATTATTTGATTCAGAAACTGAATTACCACCAGAAACAACAGAACGACCAAATTATGAATCATATAGTCATAGATTATCTCATATAGGACTAATCATAGGAAACACTTTGAGAGCACCAGTCTATTCTTGGACGCATCGTAGTGCAGATCGTACGAATACGATTGGACCAAATAGAATTACTCAAATTCCTGCAGTGAAGGGAAGATTTCTTTTTAATGGTTCTGTAATTTCAGGACCAGGATTTACTGGTGGAGACGTAGTTAGATTGAATAGGAATAATGGTAATATTCAAAATAGAGGGTATATTGAAGTTCCAATTCAATTCACGTCGACATCTACCAGATATCGAGTTCGAGTACGTTATGCTTCTGTAACCTCGATTGAGCTCAATGTTAATTTGGGCAATTCATCAATTTTTACGAACACATTACCAGCAACAGCTGCATCATTAGATAATCTACAATCAGGGGATTTTGGTTATGTTGAAATCAACAATGCTTTTACATCCGCAACAGGTAATATAGTAGGTGCTAGAAATTTTAGTGCAAATGCAGAAGTAATAATAGACAGATTTGAATTTATCCCAGTTACTGCAACCTTCGAGGCAGAATATGATTTAGAAAGAGCACAAAAGGCGGTGAATGCTCTGTTTACTTCTACAAATCCAAGAAGATTGAAAACAGATGTGACAGATTATCATATTGACCAAGTGTCCAATATGGTGGCATGTTTATCAGATGAATTTTGCTTGGATGAGAAGCGAGAATTATTTGAGAAAGTGAAATATGCGAAGCGACTCAGTGATGAAAGAAACTTACTCCAAGATCCAAACTTCACATTCATCAGTGGGCAATTAAGTTTCGCATCCATCGATGGACAATCAAACTTCACCTCTATTAATGAGCTATCTGAACATGGATGGTGGGGAAGTGAGAATGTTACCATTCAGGAAGGGAATGACGTATTTAAAGAGAATTACGTCACACTACCGGGTACTTTTAATGAGTGTTATCCAAATTATTTATATCAAAAAATAGGAGAGTCAGAATTAAAAGCTTATACGCGCTATCAATTAAGAGGGTATATTGAAGATAGTCAAGATCTAGAGATTTATTTAATTCGTTACAATGCAAAGCATGAAACATTGGATGTTCCAGGTACCGATTCCCTATGGCCGCTTTCAGTTAAAAGCCCAATCGGAAGGTGCGGAGAACCAAATCAATGCGCACCACATTTTGAATGGAATCCTGATCTAGATTGTTCCTGCAGAGATGGAGAAAGATGTGCGCATCATTCCCATCATTTCACTTTGGATATTGATGTTGGATGCACAGACTTGCATGAGAACCTAGGCGTGTGGGTGGTATTCAAGATTAAGACGCAGGAAGGTTATGCAAGATTAGGAAATCTGGAATTTATCGAAGAGAAACCATTAATTGGAGAAGCACTGTCTCGTGTGAAGAGAGCGGAAAAAAAATGGAGAGACAAACGGGAAAAACTACAATTGGAAACAAAACGAGTATATACAGAGGCAAAAGAAACTGTGGATGCTTTATTCGTAGATTCTCACTATAATAGATTACAAGCAGATACAAACATTGGTATGATTCATGCGGCAGATAGACTTGTTCATCGGATCCACGAGGCTTATCTTCCAGAACTACCTTTCATTCCAGGAATAAATGCGGTGATTTTTGAAGAATTAGAAAATCGTATTTCTACTGCGTTCTCCTTATACGATGCGAGAAATGTCATTAAAAATGGCGATTTCAATAATGGCTTATCATGCTGGAACGTAAAAGGGCATGTAGATGTACAACAGAGCCATCATCGTTCTGACCTTGTTATCCCAGAATGGGAAGCAGAAGTGTCACAAGCAGTTCGCGTCTGTCCGGGGCGTGGCTATATCCTTCGTGTCACAGCGTACAAAGAGGGATATGGAGAGGGCTGCGTAACGATCCATGAAATCGAGAACAATACAGACGAACTAAAATTTAAAAACTGTGAAGAAGAGGAAGTGTATCCAACGGATACAGGAACGTGTAATGATTATACTGCACACCAAGGTACAGCAGCATGTAATTCCCGTAATGCTGGATATGAGGATGCATATGAAGTTGATACTACAGCATCTGTTAATTACAAACCGACTTATGAAGAAGAAACGTATACAGATGTACGAAGAGATAATCATTGTGAATATGACAGAGGGTATGTGAATTATCCACCAGTACCAGCTGGTTATGTGACAAAAGAATTAGAATACTTCCCAGAAACAGATACAGTATGGATTGAGATTGGAGAAACGGAAGGAAAGTTTATTGTAGATAGCGTGGAACTACTCCTCATGGAAGAATAGGATCATGCAAGTATAGCAGTTTAATAAATATTAATTAAAATAGTAGTCTAACTTCCGTTCCAATTAAATAAGTAAATTACAGTTGTAAAAAGAAAACGGACATCACTCTTCAGAGAGCGATGTCCGTTTTTTATATGGTGTGTGCTAATGATAAATGTGCACGAAATTATATTGTCAAAATAGTATTTACTTGAGAAAAAGATCATGTTATGTGGAGATATTCCCTTATAATATCTGTTCCACATTTATAATAGTTGGATCATACATTAAAAAAAAGACAGTCGCAAATTTATATTTTCTGCATAAAATATATAGTTAAGAACCTAAAAAGTATGATACGAATCAAGTAGTAGGATAAAACTGAAAAAGGAAGTGTAACTACAATGAATAAAAAAATAAGAAATGAAGATGAAAATTTGTCAATAGAATTATCATATAATCGTTCAAAAAACACAAAACATAAGGTGCCTTTTTGTTGTACAATTTCTGTTCCTAAAGGCTGGGAAGTTTTATCAGATTGTCAACCCAAAATCGTCTATCAGCTTGATTGTTTATCCATTATAAAAGAAACATATCGTAAGACAGTTGAGGTAAAAGATTGCGGTCAAACGGAAATCAATGTTAATGTGCTAAAAATCAAAGGGTGTATCTCTTTTCTAATGAATATAGAGGTGAAGCCAAAGGATGAACAATGTGTCTGCTTCACAGATTCCCATAATCAAGACATAGTATTGTGTTGTAAGGATACGGTATGTATTGACCATATCCTTCAATGTAGTGTGGGACATTTACCACCACTTCATTTGAATTGTCACAATGTTACCATTTGTGATGTAAAAGTGGTACCAGTTTGTGATGAGGCATGTCAATTTGTAAAAGTGACAGGGAATTTTCAATTCCATCCTCATTTTTAAATTTCCTTGCAATCTATGGATAGCAGTAAAAGAAGTAAGCAAACTATTAACATATTGAGCCTATTTAAATTAAGGGTATATATTGATATTTTATAAAATGGTTTGCACTTTTTCATAAGATGAGTAATATGTTTTTAATTGTGGTAAAAAGACACATCATCAATTTATAAGGACTTTGGTGAGTTACTAAAAGAATATGCAAGGAATTAATGGAGATAAATAATCAGGATCAATGCCTTCCTTATAATTGTTTGGGTAATTCTGAGATTGAGATATTACAATGATTCGTTCATAGAATCTGAGAACAGTATCTTCCAGTGTAGTCTGTAATTCCATTTGTAAATGCAGCCATTTTCGAAGAATTAGAAGTTAGTATTTTCAATGCATTCTCCCTATACGATGCTAGAAATGCTATTGAAAATGACGATTTTAATAATAGTTTATACTGCGAATCAAGAAGAATACTAGCGTGTTAACACTTCTCATAATTGCGGATATTTCCAGAAACCGATACAGTATGGCTTGAGACTGGAGAAATAGAAGGCATATTCATCGTAGATATTGTGAAGCTACTCCTTATAGATGAATAGGCTTATGCATAGTTGTTTTAAAAGGCACAATATAAAAAATATAATAAAAGTAGGGATGGAGGGGGGAATGAGGATGAATATTTTTCAGTAGAAGTAAAATATGATTTTTTGTCCTTACTAATATCAGACGAAATTACCTGTCTCATAAGGCTTATATTGATGGAGAATTAAAGTGTTTTTATAACAATTGGTGTCCAATTTCTATAAACAGCCTCCTGTAAAAGCATGCTAAAAGCTACTTCAAATAAGGCAAGTTTTTTAGTTTCAAAATCCTAAAGTACCCACGGTCATTTTGTTAAATTTATTGTATTAAAAGATAGTAAGAACTAATCCTTTTATGAAGTGACCCCTAAAAGTTAGACACGGTTATTTCATTAGGCAGCTTGATAAAAGTGAGTCCGGTATTGTACCGGGCTCATTTTTAATTTTGCCTTAATCCGTTTCGT
>NZ_JBPWAP010000129.1:0-8819 GCF_051776705.1 Bacillus cereus group sp. BceL291
GGTTTATTTGGTATGCCCATTTTTAAAGATACCAAATATTTCGAGAGTTTTTTGGTTATATGAACGAAAGTTCATTGTGTTTCCATTCTTAAGTGGATAGGCATGGGGTATTCACACCACTTTGGCGTAAAATAGGGGCTTTAATTAAAGAACACAATTTACGAATAAGTTTTCATCCAAATCAATTTACGCTATTTACAAGCGACAAGCCACATATTACTACTAACGCTATTACGGATATGACTTATCATTATAAAATATTGGATGCTATAGGCATTGCAGATTCTTCTTACATTAATATTCATGTAGGTGGAGCCTATGGAAATAAAGAAAAGGCAATTGAGCGCTTCCATGAAAACATAAAAAAACTTCCTACACATATAAAAAAACAAATGACTCTTGAAAATGATGATAAAACCTATACAACCGCTGAAACTTTATCAATTTGCCAAAAAGAAAATATCCCATTTGTATTTGATTATCATCATCATATGGCCAATCTTTGCGAAGAACCACTAGAAGAGTTGCTTCCTGCAATTTTTGAAACTTGGTCACATACAAATATCTCTCCTAAAGTTCACATTTCCTCCCCGAGATCGGAAAAAGAATTTAGGGCCCATGCTGAATATATCGATTTAGAGTTTATTAAGCCCTTCTTACACATTGCGAAAAAAAACAATCATAATTTCGATATTATGATTGAAAGTAAACAAAAAGACTTAGCACTATTCCAATTAATAGATGAACTTTCTGCTATAAGAGGAATGAAAAGAATAGGTGGTGCAAAGTTACAGTGGTAAATTGTAACTTTGCACCATTTTTTCAAAAAAGTAATTTTTATAGTAAAAAATATTCTATTTTATATGCTATTATTTAAATTAGCATTTTCTCCCCAAGATTCAACTTTATTGAAACGGAGTCACAATATGATTAATCAAAAAAAGTATATACAATCTGTCATAATATACATATTTATATTTGCTCTTTGGATATTCCTTATACCAAATGAGTCGAATATAAAAGAAATCGGGATTCTTTTCTTATTCTGTTTCGCTGCACTTTTTTCTTGCTATTGCTTATGTAAAGCGATTAGAAAAATGACGCATGGTGATAAATTATTTTGGATTTTATTATTATGTACTTGTCTATGCGGGTTAGCTATGGAGATAACTTTATTTCTTCCTTCACTTTCTATTCATAAGCAAGTTATATTCTCATATAAAGCATTACCTTTTTTTATCATACAATATGTTTTACTCTTTGTTGGATTTGCTATAAAGTTTATAAAAATTTACTCTATTAAGGGTCTTGCTCAATTTTCATTCGATAGCATCTTTATTGTTATTATGAACATTTATTTCACTTTAACTTTTATCTTGGACCTTTCAAGCTTCCGTATGTTAACAAAGGAAACTTGGATTTTAATTGGCTATTTTATTGCACAATCATTAGTAATTTACGCCGTTATTAGTCTTTATAGAAGAGAACAATATTCTTCTAGTAGAATCGCATTAATTATCGGTTTCACTATTATACTCGTATACGGTTACATTCATCTGTTTCAATTAAATTTTGGGATGAAAACTTCTCCTGAATTTAATTATTTAATACACACTGCTTCTATTCTATTAATTGGACTTTCTTCCATACTATATATCTTGGATAAACCAATGCAACATGAAACGAAAGCAAAATATTATCGATTCGATTATGTACGTTTTATACTACCTTATTTTAGTATAATTATTACTTTTTCCTTTATTATCATTCAACCTTGGGATGATAAATTTATGTTAATTGGTCTCGTATTATCACTTATTTTGTTATTCTTGCGGCAACTTTACATGTGGAAAGATAATCAAGCACTAATCCTTACATATGAACAGTTGACTACACAACTAGAGGATGAAGTTGAAGAAGGTGCATTTGCATTATCAAAAAGTGAACAACGCTATAAGTCTTTATTCGAAGATCATCCCGATGCCGTTTTCTCTTTAAATATGAATGGCATTTTTCAACAATCTAATAAGGCTTGCGAAAGCTTATTTACTGCCTATTATTTCCAAGTGGCAAGCTATTCTCTGGTACACTTCATTGATTCAAAAGACCACGAACTACTAAAGAAGGCTTTACAAATTACAAAGGAAGGTAGGCCACAAACGTTAGAAGTTCGGACAAAAGAACAAGAAGGCTATTATTATTATCTTCATATTACACTTATCCCTACTTTTATAAACAAAGAAGTGGTCGGAATGTTTGGGATAGCACGTGATATTACCACCTTATATGAAAAACAAAAACAAGTAGAACATTTAGCCTTTCACGATGCACTTACTGGATTACCAAATCGCCGAAAGTTCGAAAAAGATTTAAAAGCCATTTTAAATACAGCTCAAACTAACGCAAATGATGTCGCCGTCATATTCCTTGATTTAGATCGATTTAAAAAAATTAACGATAGACTTGGTCATGACGTCGGAGATTTATTATTAATTGAAGTAGCAAAAAGATTACGCGGTTGCTTGCGTTCAAAAGATATCGTCGCTCGTCAAGGTGGAGATGAGTTTACAATTCTATTACCAGAAATGTACTCAGAAAAAAGTGCAATTTTTATAGCTGAACAGATTTTAACTATTTTAAACAAACCATTCTTCATTCAAGGCGAAGAACTCTCTATTACACCAAGTATCGGAATTGCGATGTACCCTGATTATGGAACTGATGTAAATGAGTTAATGAAAAATGCTGATATGGCTATGTATCGTGCGAAAGCAAATGGAAAAAACAGATTTGTTTTCTTCTCAAAAGAAATGAGTATCGCTCAAAATGAAATTCAATTCTTAGAAGGTGAACTTTCAAAAGCATTACAACAAAATGAATTTTTCCTTGAATACCAGCCACAAGTAAGCACAAAAACAAAACAAATTATCGGTTTTGAAGCATTAATACGTTGGAAGCATCCAAAACTCGGTATCGTATCTCCTGCCCAATTTATCCCTCTAGCAGAGGAAACTGGTTTTATTATTGAACTTGGCAATTGGATTTTACGTACTGCCTGTTTAGAAGCAAAAAGATGGCATAATCAAGGTTTTTCTCACTTAAAAGTTGGTGTGAATTTATCTGTTGTTCAATTTAACCATGCAGATTTAATCCCAACTATTTCAAAGGTGTTGGAAGAGACAGAACTGAAACCAGAAGCACTAGATATTGAAATTACGGAAAGCATCGCAATTAATCAAAATCAATCTGTAGTTGCAAAACTAGAACAACTTCAAAATCTCGGTATTCAAATTTCAATCGACGACTTTGGTACTGGTTATAGTTCTTTAGCTTATTTAACAAAATATCCAATCAACACATTAAAAATCGCTCGAGAGTTTATTTGTGGAATTACAACTAGTCCTTTAGAAGAAGCAATTGTCTCTTCCATTATTACACTATCAAAAGAACTAAATTTAAAAGTGATTGCAGAAGGTGTAGAAACAGCAGAAGAATGGGAATTTTTACATAAACAAAATTGTGATCACATTCAAGGATTCTTTATTAGCAAACCTGTTTCTAGTAAAGACGTTTGGATGTTACTCCATAAAAAAACAACCGCCTAAGTAAGACGGTTGTTTTTTAATATTCAAAAGGTAAATCTTTAGCTAATTGTACCTCTTGATCGTTATGAGAAATTATATGGCTTTTCTCTAATGCCGTATCGCCTAATGAAATACCCCATGCCATCGCTAACGTTAATAAACTACCAATAAGTAATTTCTTCATATTCCATCACCCACATTTTTTATTTTAATATATCATGAAAATTTATCCCTATTATATGCAATTATGCATACCCATTTTTTAGGATATTTATCTACTGATTTTATTTACGAGCGCTTCTTTATATGCATGCATTTCTAATATATCAAAAAAGAAACTTGCCTTTTTATATGCATCTTCAACCTCTGCCTCATCGTACTCCAACTTTCCTAGACATTCACCTCTTTGATAATATAGCTGTCCAATTAATGCCATACTATTAATTCGGCATGATATTTCAATAGCTTTATTTACTTGATAAAGTGACTCTTCATATTGATTATCTAAATATAATGCTTTTGCATGATTATATCTTACCTTCACTTCAAATTCTTCATTATCATGCAATACATCTAATTGTTTTAATATATCTTCAAATAACTCAATACTCTTCTTAAAATAGCTATTTTCAGCATAAATATTTGCAATCGCATTTTCTATATAAAGATTTTGGTATACGTCTATTCCAGCTAACTGTTGATTTAACAATTTTTTCAATTCTAAAATACAATATTCGTAATCGATTTTCTTTAATATGTAAGCTGCTACATGATATTGCCATTGAAGAAACTGCTGAAATTCAGGATGATATTCTTCCTTTTTCAGCTCATTCCATACTTTATTATAAATTTCTTTATATCTTTTTTGCTTACAAAGCATAATGATTTGATCTTTAAACTGTTTTTTTCTTTCAATATCAGAATAAATGAGTACCTCATAAAAATGAATAATGGGAACTTGTAATTTTGCTGCGATACCTTGCAATATATCCATACTTGGGTATACCGCGCCCGATTCAATCCTGCTCACTTCCGATTGATGACATATGTTCTCGGATAACTGTTTCTGTGTTAATCCTCTCATCACCCTAATTTTCTTAATTTCACTTCCTAATTTTTCTGCGTGCATACTTACTCACCATCCCATTAGAACAATCTAATTTTTTGAGTTGTCATACCACTACAATAATGTGAATTCGACAATTTTTGATATGAAATAATGCATAATATATATAAAATTCGGCAAATTTTTCATACAATTCATCTCACATACAATAATAGATTAGGAGTGTTATAGATGAATTATAGAAAACTTGCTAGTGCTTTCGTTACATTCGGTCTTCTTTGCCCTTTATCAACAGAAGCTATTCATGCTCAAGAATTAGACAAAGGTGCAGTCAAAGTTGAAATTGCTCAGCCTGGTTTAACAATCGGTAAATTAACACAACCTCAAAATGATACGAAAGAAAATATTGCTAAAAAGTATTTAAAAGGTGAGGTAAATGGGGCGAAAGCTCAACAAGAACAAGTCACTACTGAAAAAAATGTAGATTTCCAACCTACAAATAAAGAAACCAAAGAAAATCAAACCGAAGTTCGCCTTGCACAAACATATAAAAACTATAAAGTATATGGCCAAGATCTCATTGTAAAAGTAGATAAAAATGGAGTAATCACAACTGTTAGTGGTAAAGTTGTTCAAAATTTAAATCAACAACCTAATCTTACTATAACAAATTTTTTGTCGAAAAATGAAGTAAAATCTAAATTACGCGATATAGTTCAAATTCCAAGTGATGCAGTTGAGACAGAATTCTCTAGCGAAACCGTTGTTTATAAGAAAAAAGATGGCTATTATACATTCGCAACTGTTATTACATTTACTTATGAAAACAATGAACAAATTATAAACGGCAATGCTATAGTTGATTTAAAAACTGGCGAAGTACTTTTCCAAGAAAAATTCATTAAAAACAAAGAGAATAAGACTATAAATCAAGTAACATCACCTAGATTATCCCCCGCAAGTGAGCAAGGAACTGGGAAAAATGCACTTCAAGAAAACATCTCTTTCAATATTGCCAAAGGAACTGATGGAAAATTTTATTTAGCGGATTTATCACGCGGAAATGGTATTTATATTTATAATGCAAACTACGCCGATTCCCTCGGGGGATATAGTCAAGCTGGTTATCCAGGGACACTAATTTCAAGTAGTACTCCTAATTTTGCAGATAAAGAAGCCGCGGGCGCTATGAAGAACATGAGTGATATTTACGATTACTTTAAGAAAGAACATAATCTAAAAAGTTACGACAATAAAGATTCAAAAGTTGTCGCTAGTGTACACGGTTTTGATTCTACTGAAGTTAGTGATGGTGTAAAAGAAGACTATGTAAATGCATTTTGGCATCCCGCTTGGAACCAAATGGTATTTGGTGATGGTTTAGACGGAAAACTAACATCCGCTCTTGATGTAACAGCTCATGAATTTGGACATGCTGTATTTAGTGGCACGACGAAAAATAAAGTCGTGAGATATCCAAGCGCTGAAACATCTGCACTAAACGAGGGATTAGCGGATTTCTGGGGTACACAAATCGAATATTACGTAAAGAAAGATAAAGGAAACTGGATTATGGGCGATACATTAGGTGGCCTAACAATTCGTGATATCCCAAGGGAAATTGGTGACGGCGGTCATAAACTATATACAAATTTACAAGATTTCTATAACGATGGTAATAATCAAGAATCACACGTGAATTCTGGTATTATCAGTCACGTATTATATCAATTAGCTGAAGGTAAAACATATAACAGTGTTGCTGTCCAAAAACAAGGCAATGAAAAAGTAAGTAAAGTTGTTATGCGTGCATTGCAAAATTATGCAACTTCCGCTGAAGACTTTGAATCACTTCAATCTCACATCGTACAAGCTGCAAAAGATTTATATAGCACTGCCGTATCAAATGAATTTGCAAAGGCATTTGAAGCACACGGTTACAAACCGTTACAAAAAGTAAATCAAGTAATAGAAGTACAATAATTATAAAAAGAAGGTTACCTCTCATAGGTAACCTTCTTTTTATATCCAACCCTTTTCTTCCGCAATTGTAATTGCTTCAATTCTATTTTTCGCATCAAGCTTCGCTAATACTTCAGAAATATAATTACGTACTGTACCCGGCGAAAGATAAAGTGCCTTCGCAATTTCGTTTGCCGTCTTTCCTTCTTTCGCAAGCAACAATACCTCCTTTTCGCGATCTGACAACGGATTTTGCTCCTGCCATAGGCCGAACATTAAATCTTGGGAGACCTCTCGTTTTCCCTTCATTACATTACGAATTGCTGCCGCTAAATCTTCACTTGGGCTATCCTTTAATAAATAGCCGTGCACACCAGCTTTCATTGCTCTTTCAAAATATCCCGGCCGTGCAAATGTTGTTAAAATCATTACTTTGCATGATGATTTTTCTTTCTTTAACGCTTCAGCAACATCTAATCCACTTTGAATCGGCATTTCAATATCCATAATACTTATATCCGGTTTTAACGATTCAATTAATTTTAGCGCCTCTTCCCCGTTTGCCGCTTGTCCAATTACTTCGATATCATCTTCTAGATCAAGCAGAGCCCCTAACGCACCACGAAGCATCCGCTGATCTTCTGCAATAATAATTCGGATCATGCCCTCACCTCATCTTTTCCTGTTCTAATAACAACTGGAACTTTTACTGTTAACAACGTCCCTGGATTGATTGTACCTAGTTCAACAAATCCATCAATAAGAGCAATTCGTTCTTTCATGCCGCGAATACCATTTCCATCATGATTTTGATCTGTTAAACCAATTCCGTTATCTTCTACTTTCAAAATTAGTTCACCTTGTGATTCTAATACAGAAACTGCGCACCGCGTCGCCTTACTATGTTTTACAACATTTGTAACGGCCTCACGTAAACACATCCCGACAATATTTTGTTCAATTGGTGATAACGAGCTCGATCTTGCTTCTTGCCTCACTTCTAATTCAATATTAGCTGCTTGTAAGATTGCTTTTATTTGCTCTAGCTCTTCTTCTACCGTAATCATACGCATATCAGAAATTAATTCTCTCAGCTGTTTTAAGGCTGTACGAGACGTTTGTGTAATTTCCTTCGCTTCCGCACTTGCACGCTCCGGATTTTTCACAATTAACTTCTCTACAAGCTGGCTTTTCAAAGTAATAAGAGATAACGTATGCCCTAATGTGTCATGAAGATCTCTTGCAATCCGCTGCCGTTCTTCACGTTTTACTAAGTCTTTAATTTGCTCGTTCGCCTCATCTAATTGATTTCTTAACATCTTTTTCTGATTAAAATTACGCATACCAAATGGCGTAAGAAGCATTAAAATAAACATCGGGACGATATTTACTAAACTTGTTGGTGTTAGTTGATTCATATTTACAAATACAAATGCTCCAAGCATTACAGCTAACAAACAGAGTAATACCCGAAATACTTTCTTACTTGGTGCAAATCCCATCGCACTTGCCGTGAAAAAGCCAAAGAATATCATGAAGGGATTATAAAATAAAGCAAATAAAAAGATGAGTATCATTTGAATGCATGCCCATAAAATAAACGTCTTCTGAACAAAATATAGCTGACGGTATGTGATAATAAAAAGTATCAACATACCGCTTCCTAGCACAAGCTTCCATCCTGATGCTTGTGCTAAATGGTAAATTGGAAATAATAAATAAACAAGCCACATGTACGGAAAAAATCCCATATGTTTCGGAAAAATCTCAATCCTCTTCTTCTCTATCATTTATACCGCTTCCTGTCTTTTTCTTATATATATTGATACTACAACAAATATAAGGAAATAACCTCCTAATACCGCGATATTTTCCCATCCAATTGATTTTCCAGCTACAATATCCCACGCACCACTTCCGAAATGGTATGTTGGTGTCCATTCACCAATCGTTCTTAATATTTTGGGGAATACTTCAATCGGCATCCATAACCCGCCAACTATAGCTAAACTCATATTTAAAATATTTGCTAAGCCAGCAGCTGCGTCCGCCTTCTTAATGGAACCTATTACTGTTCCTAACGCTAAAAATGGTGTTACCCCATGCCCATCAACTTAAGAATCTAGACTACCCCCAAGTGTAAAAAAACGTTATTCTTTCTAAAAAGCTAACTAGAAAGGATGACGTTTTTTATGAATCTTTCGATT
>NZ_JBPWAP010000130.1:0-8686 GCF_051776705.1 Bacillus cereus group sp. BceL291
AAAGTGTCACAGAATGACTCTTCTGTGACGAAAATATATAAGGTAACTCACTATAACGTTCAGAAAATTACGAAATTCACGATTTACTCAAAGATGCTGGTTCTAGGCCTATTAATCCTGTAACATTACCGTTCACTTCTCGAGACGTCTATAGGACTGAATCATTGGCAGGGCTGAATCTATTTTTAACTCAACCTGTTAATGGAGTACCTAGGGTTGATTTTCATTGGAAATTCGTCACACATCCGATCGCATCTGATAATTTCTATTATCCAGGGTATGCTGGAATTGGGACGCAATTACAGGATTCAGAAAATGAATTACCACCTGAAGCAACAGGACAGCCAAATTATGAATCTTATAGTCATAGATTATCTCATATAGGACTCATTTCAGCATCACATGTGAAAGCATTGGTATATTCTTGGACGCATCGTAGTGCAGATCGTACAAATACAATTGAGCCAAATAGCATTACACAAATACCATTAGTAAAAGCTTTCAATCTGTCTTCAGGTGCCGCTGTAGTGAGAGGACCAGGATTTACAGGTGGGGATATCCTTCGAAGAACGAATACTGGTACATTTGGGGATATACGAGTAAATATTAATCCACCATTTGCACAAAGATATCGCGTGAGGATTCGCTATGCTTCTACCACAGATTTACAATTCCATACGTCAATTAACGGTAAAGCTATTAATCAAGGTAATTTTTCAGCAACTATGAATAGAGGAGAGGACTTAGACTATAAAACCTTTAGAACTGTAGGCTTTACCACTCCATTTAGCTTTTTAGATGTACAAAGTACATTCACAATAGGTGCTTGGAACTTCTCTTCAGGTAACGAAGTTTATATAGATAGAATTGAATTTGTTCCGGTAGAAGTAACATATGAGGCAGAATATGATTTTGAAAAAGCGCAAGAGAAGGTTACTGCACTGTTTACATCTACGAATCCAAGAGGATTAAAAACAGATGTAAAGGATTATCATATTGACCAGGTATCAAATTTAGTAGAGTCTCTATCAGATGAATTCTATCTTGATGAAAAGAGAGAATTATTCGAGATAGTTAAATACGCGAAGCAACTCCATATTGAGCGTAACATGTAGAATTAAAATCTACCTAAATCCAGAAAAATAAAAGGGTTAAATATACAATTCTTGTACCAATATTTTGAGTGATTAGATGTAGGATGAAATTTAATTGTATGCTATTTAACAGTAGAGATATTAAAAATTAATTTATCTATACATTAATAGTATAGACATACAAACATAAGAGAGCATTGTCTTTTCGTAGGCTACAATGCTCTCTATTTACTATTTATTTTTCTTTTGTATCTTCAAATTGACGTTGTTCTAAGCGTTCTATTGCAGCTCGTCGTTTAGTATCATCAATGTTTGTATAAAGAGATGTTGTTTCCATAGAATTATGTCCCATTTGATTTGCTAATAATACTAAATCTTTATTTTCATTATAGTGATTAGTAGCATAAGTATGACGTAATTTATGAGGGCTTTTCTTTTCATCAAAAGCCCTTGTGTATTTCTCTGTAAGCTTTTGTATAGCATTAACAGAAATTTGCGCATAGGATCCTTTATAATTTGTTACAAATAGAATATCTTCAGCATCAGGACACTTGTAACGAGCAGCACGTACTTTTAGATACTCTTGAACATCATCTAGGGCTGTTTGTGTAGCCAAAATAGATGATTTTTTATCTCCTTTTCGTACAACTTTAATGTAACGAGTACGAAAATTGATACTAGAAATAGTTAAACTAGCTGTTTCAGATACCCGAAGTCCTGTACCTAAAATTAAACTTAGAATAGCAATATCACGCTCTCTATCGCGTTTGAAGAATCTTAACTTACCGGGAGCGTTTTCTTTTAGCATTTGCTCATATTCATTAGATAAAAAGCGCATAAATTTAATATCATCATTATTGTGAAAAATAACTTCAGAAATTTCTTTCGCTCTTGCTGAAGCGTCAATTTTTTCCTTATGAATTTCCATTTTGGCCATAACATTTCTATAAAAGTAACATTCTCCATTATCATCTTCAGTGTTTTTGGTTAGGTAGTTAAATAATGATTTTAGAGCTGAAAATGTTCGTATAATTGCCTTTGTTTTATTACCTTGTCTCTCTAAATAGCTTTTAAACCTTTTTACTTGTTTAAGAGGAAGGTGTTCCAATGTTTCAATTGGCACCTCATGTAATTTCGTAACCGTTACAACTTCTCCATTTACGAAAACAAGACGAGAGGAGATCAACCAATGTAAAAACATTTCATATTCAATTAAATATCCATACAAAGTAGCAGGGGAGAGGTTCGTTTTCTCTTCAATATATTCAATGATATACCAAGGCATTTTTTCTTTATGACGTTCTACACGTGCTTTATACACTTGTTTTTCTCGATTGCTCAATTTTTTCACCTCAAACTTCAAAACAGTACATTGATTTTCTATAATCAATGTACTGTTTTGTCTTAATTTGTCTAATTTTACATTAAATACAATTTTAATTGATATTCTTACGAAAACAACTTTATATAGAATTTCCATTTAAATTAACTTTTAAAAGTCTTTAATTTATTGCATAAATATCTCTAGATGCTGCATTGTCTTTTTTATATGATTATTTTTAAATACGTGTTTTTTACGTTCATTCCAACTATGGATATAATTGATAATCTCATCGAAATCCATTATTGAATTATTTCCATACTTTATAGACCAATGTACAGTAGCTAAAAGCTCCATACCATAAGGGGTTTCATATCCTTCAATTAAATTTTTTACCTCTTCAAGTCTTTTTAAAGATTCTTCATCATGAGAGATAAACTCTTTAGCTTCTAATATTGCATCTTCAAACAGATTAATATCAGATTTAGAATTTCGATCACCATAACCACGAATATAATGTCCTTCTAAACGAATTAAAACATGATTTAAATTTTCCGCATATGGACCATATATATATTTCACAAAATTTAAACGAAGAGGCTCTCCACACTCTTGTAAAAAATAAGCTAATTTCTGTATTTCGAGAAGCGAAAGGTGATATCCTGGAGCTCTGTATTGCTCCATTAATAATAGTAAAAGAGCTCTTGCTTTTGTCATTTTTGGCTTAGTTGTACCTATTTTCATGCTATTTGGATCAGGATGACCAGAAGGTTCATATAGATAAACTGTAGTATTTAAGTCCTCTAATGACTTTATAATTAAAGGCTGTACTTCACTCCAATCTAAGCCCCCATTACCACATCCAAGAGGAGGTAATGCGATCGATTTTATATTATAATTAATAATTTCATTTCTTAAAGAACTAAGCCCACTCTTAATATCTTCAATTCTTGATTTATTCTTCCAATGCCTTTTAGTTGGAAAGTTTATAATGTATTCTGGTGATCCTAAGAGGTGTGTTTTATATATAAACATTTTCCCAGGCTGAACTTGATTAATTTTACATGCCTTCTGATAAGCTTTAAAATTATCAGGGAATGCTTGTTTAAATTGAAGGGCGATACCTTTTCCCATTACACCGACTGTATTAACGGTATTCACCAAAGCTTGTGCATCAGCTTCTAACAAATTGCCTTTTGTTATTTTAATCAATTTCTACCACCACCTTAATAATACCAATTAGGTTTTAATTTAACTGTTAAAGAAACATTATGTTCAGTTAATATTTTTTCGGTTTCTTCTTTATATTTTTGACTATAGACTGCAATCCCGATAATACAGTCAAGTGGGACATATTGGTAAACCAGAAACTCTGCCATTCTTCTACGCTTTCTATCATTGTCTTCAATCGTGTCATGCCAATATTTACTCTTCATTATATCCCAATCAATGTTGTGCAATTCTTTAAGATCATTGTAATACTCAGTGAAGTGCATTATTCCATGGCCATCAGTAAAACAAAAAGGAACCCCGTTTTGCTTTATTTTTTGCGCTGACGATACAAAATAAATGAGAGGCCCTTGCCCCTCATTATATTGTGTGACATTACCTTTATAGATACTGTATAACATAGGTGATTTTGGAGCGAAATAGAATGGAACATATTTATGTAATGTTCCAAATGGTTCTACTGGAACTGAGTAATAAGCTCGTCTGTTTTGTATATCATTATTAGCAATATTACAATATGTTTGCCCATTATTCATGATGCTAGAGACACACACGAGTCCATTTGAAGATAATATTTTTGATAAATTTCTATAATGAGTCATATGATATATAAATGTGTTTGAATGCATTATGTACCTCACGATATTAACGTTTAATTTTATTTATATTATAACACACTATAATTATCAATTAAACTCGAATTTAATGTAAAATTATTTCTTAATCATTAACAATTCATACAGCCTGTATATAGCCTCCCCCTTTATTCTTTCATGTAAGTTTCTTCTCACATATAACACGTTCATGCTATGAATGTGTTTCATAAATTCCATTATTACATATATGAAATTTGATTTATGCTCAAAAGAGGACAACTAAATTGAAGTGCCCCCGAAAGTTAGACAGGTCGTTTCATTAGGCAGCCTCTAGGGTATGAGCCCGGTATTGTACCGGACTCATACCCTTTAATTTTGCCTTAATTCTTTTATGATTATAGTATTCTATATACTTTGCTAATTCTTGTTTGAAATGTGTTATACTTTCAAATTCTTTTCGATACAGAAATTCTGATTTCATGATACCGAAAAAATTTTCAATAACGGCATTGTCATAACAGTTTCCTTTGCGAGACATACTTTGTGTTATGCCACATTGCTTAAGAGAATGACGGTATTGTTTCATTTGATAGTGCCAACCTTGATCAGAATGAATGAGGAGTTTGTCTTGATCTGTTACACGTTCAAAGGCTTGGTCTAACATTGTTGAAACAAGGGAATAGGTCGTTCTTGAACCAATTGTATACGTGATAATTTCACCATTAAATAAATCTAACATTGGTGATAGGTATAACTTCTCCCTAAATAACTTACACTCCGTTATATCTGTAATTCATTTTTCATTTGGTTTGTCGGCTTGGAAGTTGCGATTTAAAATATTCGGCGCAATTTTCCCAACTGTCCCTTTGTAAGAGCGATATTTTTTCATACGAACAAGGCATTTTAACCCTAATTCTTTCATAAGGTGATACACCATTTTATGATTTATTTTGTGTCCACGATTCATCCGTTCATCATAAATAGCTTATTACTTGAGCTTTGTCTTGTTTGGTGATTGTTTCTTGTTTTGAACTACAGCATTAAACCTTTTTAAATATACATTTTCCGCTTGTAGTGTTTCTATTGAGCCTTCTACTACTGGTTTTATTTTTTTATCTTTCATGGATGGACGCCCCTTTTTCTTTGAATGTAGGGCATACAATCCTCCTGTTTCATAAGCTATTTTTCATTTCCGAAGTGTTTCATAAGACGGAATATTGGTAATGTCTCTATAAAGGGATAAAACATTCTTCTTATGTGCCCAATCAATAAAATAATGTCATACATACATTAGAAAAAACACACTTGGAGGCGATTCTCATGTCAAGAAGAAGATTTTTTGATTTACGCGAAGGAGATCGAATTAAAGTATTCTCAGCTGGTATATTTGAGGGCGAAGGAATCTTTATTCGCTTCGCTGAAGAAAAGGATGAAGACTTTATTTTTTGAATTAAAAACAATAGAAATGATTGTGACAGAGAACGGAAATGTGATCGTGAGGATTACTAATATTGTTCTATAATTTCTCATAAGAAAGCTTAGGAACAGCTGTTAACAAATCATTTACGAATACAATTCCTTATCCCTGTATTTAATGATGAAATGAAATAACCATTTTGTCTTACTATTTTATTGGAACTTTAAGTCCATAGATTTATCCTATAGAAATTATTGTCTACATGTAGCACACTTCTTTTGTAACCCATCCCCTGAAACGGTAAGTTTAAGAATTTTCTAACACCTGAAATTTTTATCTAGAAACTCTTGATTATCACCTGTTATTATCCGGATATCTTGTATGGTAAAACCTTTTTCAAATGAGAATGAATTTTATTCCAATTCCTCTTCTTCTTAGTACTGTTACAAAGTTTTTAAATATGAAAAGCTTTAGGTTAACTTGAAATGATTTCTCCCATATTTCATCCGATTTGGATATAAAAAAATAAAGAGGGTGTCTCAGAGTAAGAATTTTACTACTTTAAGACACCCTCTAATATCCATAATTATATATCATTTAGTTCCGTCAATATGTTTAAGAATTTTCTATTAAATTTATGATAGAATAAAATACTAATTGTACATTCACTCAAACCTTAATAAAGTGGTGGAAGATTAGTTGGCACAAACATAATATTCATGAGATCAAATGGAGTACCGGAGTTTAATGTCACATTTATATCTAGCGTTACATTAGTATTATCACTTGCTACTATATTACCGATATTAATATCTGAAAAACGAGCTCCATTATCATTAACTCCATCGTTATTTGTAGTGGTATTAACATTTGAAACAGTATAAACTCTACCGTTTATAGTAACTCGAATAGTTGAATTTCCTATTGAAGATACTCTTAAATAAAGATTGTAACTATTTCCATTCCCTCTAAGCGTATAACGAGCTGTCGTGTTGCTTTGTTCAAATCTTAAGGAATCACCTTGATTTCCAAATTTTTCAGAAATAAATGTTCGAGTTTGATTATTCACTTGAGTGGCATGTATTGGCGATATAGTAAATCCTGTATAATCTTCTGGCGCCAAATGGATCATAGTACCATTTTCATTAGCGGCATAGATATTATTTTTTCTGTTATGCACAGATACCAAATAGGCCCGTGCTCCACCAGGTGTTCCCGAAGGACTTTCTATATTTCTTATTTGGTTATAGTGTAACGGTCTTGTTAGATCTTCGTTTCTAATAACTAAAGGAACCCCAGAAATATTACGGATAAAATAATCTGGGAAATAGTTTGAATTTCCACGGGCTGAAAAAGCACCACACCTTAAACTTAAAGTTGTTTGAAAGGATTCTGTCTGCCAATTCGTAGAGGTAGCAACGCCCTCTCGATCTGTACCTGAATCCAGCCAACTTCTAACAAATGGTGTTGATAAAGGAGGGAGGACCGTGCTGCAATTAAAGTTGTGATTGAGATTAGTCGCCCCTATGAGACCAGATGAAACTCCTCCGCTATAATTAACCCTGGCACTATTCAATGAATGAGTTGTAGTACTACCCGGTAAACCACCAATATTAGGGAAGGTAATAGAAAGCCTAGTACCACTAATACCAGATAATATATAATTCGAATTAACTTGGAAAAGAGAATATAAAAATGGCCAGTTTTGTGCTGTAAATGATTGTGTCTGCTGTGGTCCACTACCGCTAGCATATAAATTAGCGCCAGAAGATACCATAAGACTCTGATATTTAAACAATGACCAAATGGATACATATTCAAATACATTTAAAAACATATATGTTCTAAATTCTAACATATCGTGTAAACGGGTGTTTAACCCTCTAAACGCAGTTTGATACGTATTTATACAATAATTAGAATAATCTCTTGTATAATTTCTCAGGTAATCTCGATACGTACGTAATGTTGCTGCTGAAATACCCCATTCATCTGCATTAAGAATAACATCTCTAATAAAAGAAAGATGCATATTGGCTGCCTGTGCAAATAAAGGTAATAATAACAACTGGTATCCTTGTATCTGGAACTGGGGTAATCTATTTAGAAATAATTGCTGCATTGTATTAACCGAAGAAGTTATTGATAAAGGAACAGGGTTTTGAGTAGGGTTTAAAAAATTATCTACTTGTTGATTAAACTCCCTTATATTCGCTTGGAGCCCTATCAATTCTGCATTTACACGAGCAAGGGTATCTGTATTAAGTCTTTGATTTAGGAATTGTTCTGTCTCCCTTAAAATATCTTGCATTAGATTTGTACTACCACTAGGAAATATTATCCCCCATAATTCACTCAATATCCTTTTTCCAATAAGACTCCCCACTTTCTTTAGCAAAAAACTAGACACAGTTCCGACTACAGGAGCTACATATAAACTATGATCTGTTCTTTTCCACTCCATCCATTCTTTTTGGATGGTATCTAATGATTTATGTTCAAAACTAAATGGATCATGGGCTACTACATTATACGCATCACAAATAGTTGTTCTTCCACTATTCAATACATTATTCATATAAAATTCCTCCTTAAATATCTAGTTTTATATTAAAACTAAACTCTTTTGATAATAACGAGTATGTTTAAGAAACTACTTACTACTTACTACTTACAACCACAATCACAATTCTGACTTTGATTATACGTATCAATTAAATCTTGTGTGTATACATTCAAATCTTGTGGGCATACATTCTGACTTTGGTTATACGTATCAACTAAATCTTGTGGGCATACATTCTGACTTTGGTTATACGTATCAACTAAATCTTGTGGGCATACATTCTGACTTTGGTTATACGTATCAATTAAATCTTGTGTGTATACATTCTGACTTTGGTTATACGTATCAACTAAATCTTGTGGGCATACATTCTGACTTTGGTTATACGTATCAACTAAATCTTGTGGGCATACATTCTGACTTTGGTTATACGTATCAACTAAATCTTGTGGGCATACATTC
>NZ_JBPWAP010000131.1:0-8574 GCF_051776705.1 Bacillus cereus group sp. BceL291
TTTTGTATTAAAAAAAGAAAATGCAGGATAAGGAGAGGGATACAGTTGTGTCTACGTGTATTAGTCAAAGCCTGTTAGAATAATTTTTCATTGTGTACAGGGTTGTGGCCACAATTGAAAAAGGTAATACGTTTTGTGGTTACAAAATATTTATAAGGTCTATGTTACTAATGTTTTGATGTAGCATTACTAATAGATCCGATTGATTAAATAATTAATGTTTGTGGTAATTAGCGAGGAATAGCGAAGATTAGGGAAGACAGTTTTTGAAGTATATTGGAGCGAAGCATGAAGATTTTTATACAAGTAATTGTTATAAAAAAATCAAAATGAAATGGCAGCAGGACTAAATTCAGGGTAGTTGGAGGTTTAAATACGGATATAGTGCTTGGGTTTCAAGAAGAGATAAGTATATATTTAGAGATTCTATAGAAAAAATGTTTTTAATATTTGTCGCAGAATTAGTGCTTACGCCCTAGAGGTTATGTTAGGTATGGCGAGCATTCGGCCTTAGGCGGATGCGCGCCAGGGATAGTTAAGCGTTAAGAGGATGAAAAATATTAACAAGGTAGTTATCTATAGAGGTATTTAATATATAGTTGGATTTAATTGTGAGTTATAGAAGATATAGCCGATATAACTTCAGGTATAAAGGTAGAATGTTTAAAAGAAGGAACGATGTATATATTCATCAGAGTACGCAAAATCACTTCTGAAAGGTTTGAAATGTGAATCGGTAGATGGGAATGGAAAGCCTGTAAGAAGCCGTAGCAAGGCGAAGGAGTTTTATTTAGAAAAGTTTTTTGGTTTGTAAAAAGTTTTTTAAATAAAAGTTGATGTCCCGTAGGGTTGCCTAAAGGAATAGTAAACCAAGCTATTGCGTACTCCCAAACATTGTTTGGGGGACACCCGCTGTGAGCGTAAAGGGTGTGGGAATATCCCACATATAAAAAATTTTTGTGTCCCTTTTTTAAAAAGGACGGTTTAATTTTGTGAAAAATACGGGACGTGAAATTTCATTGTGATTTATAAAGTTTATATAAATTATAAAACAAGGAGTTATATCGGTTATATCGAATGTAAATTTGTGAGGTGATTGCAATGGTTGTTATATATCAAACAACAAAACAAGCAGCACAAACATTAAATATTAATCATACAACTTTTAAAAAATATTATGGTATGTTTGAGAGATATAACGGATATAACTTCTTAAGAGATTCAAAAGGACAGGTAATGTTTAGTGAATATGATTTAGAAGTATTTAAGAGGTTATTATCAGTTAAGGCGGAACCAGGAAGGACTATAGAAGAATCTTGTAGAGTTGTTGGTGAAGAGTTTGGTATTTTGAATAAGAATCAAGTTATAACCGATATATCTCCTGAAAATGGAGGGGATAACAAGGCGATTGAAGAGTTAAAGGAATTGATTTTAATGCAGAATAATAAAATCGATGAATTAACTATTAAATTAAATGAACAATCAAATCAAACTAAGATGATTGAAACAAGCGTTGGAGATAGAGATCAGCAATTAGTTAGATTAATGAAAGAAATGTTAGAAGTGAAAAGAATGGTGGCAGCAAGTAATAAAAAAAGATGGTGGCATTTTTTAAAAGATAAATTTAGCCGATAAGGCTTTTTTTATTTGTTTTTTTGTTAAATATTTCTTGTTTATATGCTATTTTTAAGATAATATTAGTAACAGAAAGAAAAAATAGTGGTGTCATTTTGGATTCATTATTGTATTGTATATACAATACAATAGCACCGTATATACAAAATCTCTTTTTTAATATGTAAAATATGTTTTTGCATATGCGAATTGCACTTTTACATATTAGATTTGTGGATTTTAGTATTAGTTTTTGTAATAAGGAGGCTTTTTTTATGGAAAATGAAACAATTCAAGAAAAGAATAAGAGGAGACGTGTCCCTGTTAGGTTTTCTGAAATTACGGCACAAAAGTTAGATGATATGTCTGAGCGCTACGGAATGTCAGTGAGTGCTTTGGTGAATTTTATTGTTGGTCAGTGGTTAGACAATAATTATGATATTAAAGATTACACTAGAGAAAAAATGATACCGGCAATGATGGAAAATGTAGAACCTCAAATGGAATCTATGCTTCAAAATCCATTGATAGCTGGAATGTTCAAGGAAATGGCTGAACAATTTGTTAAGGCTTCTAAATAAAGGAGGGATTTGTATGGAAGAATTATTAACGAAAATTCTAGAAAAACTAGATGATGTTGATAAAAAGGTAGATAAAGTAAGTGGTGATGTGCAGGAATTAAAACAAGAATTAAAAGCACATCGAATGGAAATAGATGATAATTTTACGAAGTTATATAAGTTAGTTGAGGATAAAGATGTTGAGATTGATGTTTTGAATAAACGTGTATTTAAAAATGAAACAACAGTTGAAAAATTAAAGAGACAAAAACATTAGGATTTATATGTGCTTATTTTTAAAGAAAGAAGATATTTAAGGGGAATGATATCTTGCAAAATATTAAAGAGATAAAGAAATTAATTAGGAAGAATCCTGGTAAATATACAAGCATCTCTACAACTGAAGATGGTGATTTTGAAGGGGTTTTATTGAGTGGATTTTTTGCAAAGCAAGTTATGAAATTGGCTTCTCAATCTAATCATATTTCTCATGATTTTAATTCAAATGATTTTAGATCTTCTGATCTAAATTTAAAAGGAGTTTTTCTTTTTAATGGTACTGGAGTTCATTTTGTTTTTTATGAGGGTCTTGAATCTATAAGGATTTATGATTCGCCAATGTTTGAAGAGGATTCTAAAGAGATGTTTGAGTATTTTAAAGAGTGGTTACATGCACATTCTTGATATTTACTTTAGTAAACGTTGTAAGAATGTAATAAAACATATTTAACAGTTTACTGTGTAAATGGGCACTTTGTGGAATTGCTTAGAGAGAGGTGTTGTTATGGATTTAAGAACGTATTATGAGAATGTTATTAATGAATTAGAAAGTATTTTATTGTCTTCAGAAAAGGTTTGTGAAGACAATTTTTTAAAGATTGAACAATATTTAAGTAATAAATCTTTTACTGAAAATGATATTGACTATATTTTTTATCATTTAGATAATCTTGAGTGTTTAGTAAAAGATCGTGTTTTTCTTGAAGATGGTTTAAAAAGATATAGAGAAAAGTTAGATAAAGTAAAGAAGTAAATTCATAATTTAATGTAGTTTCTACTTAACTAGTTAATAATAATAGGGTTATTGTCGCACTTTTTATTCGTTCTCTTAGAAAGGTTGTTTTTTATGGCTTTAGATATTGCTAAGTGTGGTCGGCGGACCATTGTATTACGCGAAAAAGCTACTGGTGATGTTATGATCCGAAGAATGTCCTGTAATCAGCTCTCTTGTCCTGTATGTGGTCCGGTCATTGCAGCGCGCTTACAACTTCGAATTAAATATTTTTCTCAGCATGAACGTCTATTCTTTTTTAATACTATTACTTCTAAGGATGGTATTGATGATCTGGAGAAGATTTTTAAAAAGATTCGTACAGAATTGTCTAGTGATTTTACGATTGAAGGATATATGAGACGTAAAAAAGTTAGTTATGAGAAAGCTTTAAAATGGTATGAAAAGAAAAAGAAAAAAATGATAGATTTTGATATTGATGTTGAACTTGCAATTTATTCAAGAAAAAATGCAATTTTTGAAGTTGCAAATTTAAAAAAGGTATATTATAACCGTTTAAATGTTAAACAAAAAATTGCATTCCATAAGAAATATAATCATTTAGTAGACAAGTTATTTCCGGCTATTCATGAAGTTAATAAGCGAGATGAAATGTTACATAAACAGTTCTACGAACGAATTTCAAGACGTTTTGAAGAGAATGAATTTGAAGATTTTAAATTTATTCGGGTAGTTGAGTTGCATGAAAGTGGACAACCTCATTATCATTTTTTATGTAATCGTTATGTTTCTCATTATTTAATGAAGAAGATAACAGTTAAAGGTGTAAGTGAGGTTTATGATAATGCGTATATTGTGGATCATGCTATGGAGAGAAATAAAACTCTTACATATGACACTGTAGATACTGATATTATTTCTTTTTATGTATCGAAAGTTACTAGATATGTTACTAAGGAGACTATAGAAACCTTTTCTGAATTGGAAAAGGAAGGTGATATAGCGAAAAAGCTTATTACCTCGAGTAAGTCTATTAAATTATTTGATGATAAAGATGATGAGGAATCAAAATTTAAAAAACTAGGAGTATATGATTATCAAATTAATGCAACTAGTTATGATGTACCTAAGATATTAGAAGGTAATGTGGAAGATTTTATTAAGTTTCATTCGGTAATGCTTAGGGATCAATATGCAATTGATTTATTGAAATTTTCAAAGTCATTGGATTTAGATGATTTTATAAATTGTAACTATGTAATTCATGAGCGTTTAATTCAAGTTTCAGTTGCTGAATATAAAAATAAGTTATCGACTGTTTTTGATGAGACTGATTTAACTAAAGAACAATTAGAGTTATTAAAATCTTTTGTAGAAAATAAAATTACATTATTGTTAGGACGAGCTGGTACAGGTAAAACTTATACTTTAGTTAATTTGTTGAAAAAATTAAAGCCTAATCCACGTACAACTTTTATTTTAACGTATACAGGTAAAGCGTCTGTACGAATTAAAGAATTGTTGAGTCAACATGAATTAACCGAATACAAGCCTATGACAGTTCATAAAGCATGTTCATCTAATTGGAATTCGAATTTTTTAAAGAATGAGTATAATAACTTAGAATGTGAGTATTTGATTATTGATGAAGTAGGTATGATATCAAGAGATATTTTGATGAAAGTATTATTAGCTGTTCCTAGTTATACAAAGATTATTTTTGCTGGTGATGATGCTCAACTTCCACCTGTTAATGATTCTTCTGTAATTCCTGAATTAGAAGGTTTAGATTTTATAAATACTATAAGACTTACAAAAGTTTTTAGAAGTGGAGATACTGTGTTAGAGCTTGCATATAAAGTTTTAAATCGTGAATTAATTGATTTTAGATTATATGATGAAAAACAATTAGAAAAACTAGTTTTACCACTTGTGGAACAGGGGTATCAAATTTTAACAAATACAAAAAAAATGACTAAGAAAATTAATTTAATAGTTCAAGCTAATAAGGATAAAATTACGAAGTGTTTTAATGATTATTGTTATGAAATCGGTGATAGAGTCATGATCATTGCTAATGATTCATCTAGAAGGGTTTATAATGGTGATACTGGTAAAATTGTTGATCATGATGATAAAGGTATTTTAATTCAATTGGATTTTGAAGATAGGCAAGTGTTTTATAGATATTTAGATACAGTTAATATTGTACCAGCTTATGCATTTACAGTTCATAAATCTCAAGGTAGTGAATATGAGAATGTGGCGGTATTTTTAGAAAGTCAGCCGAAATTAAATACTAATAATTTATTATATACAGGAATTACAAGAGCGAAGAAAAATATAAAAGTTTATGTGCCGGATGAAAAGGTTTTATCGACTATGATAAATTGTGTTCCAGAACCGGTTTCGAATATAACATTAAATAATGTTTTTGATTTAGTAAATGGGATTTTAGATATAAAAAAAACATCTTCAATGGGCTGAAGATGTACAAAAATGTAGATTCTTCAATGGGTTGAAGAATCATAAGACTGAAATGATTGTTAAAGAATCTAATTGTATTATATATGTAATTTGTAGCATGGTCTATTTAATTTAATTTTTCGGAAGGATTTGTTGTTTATGTATGGTGCTTATTTAGATCCAGAAGATAGGGATAGAATAATGGGTAGTTTGTCTGATGAACAACAAGAGTATTTACGTATTTTTTTGAAGAGAGGTAATCAGACAGCATTCTCTAGTGTGTTAGCTAGATTAAAAGGTGGCGAATCTGAAGAGGATGCTGAACATATATCTACTCAATGGATGTTTATTGAGTATATTGATGCAGGAAAAGTTTCGAAAAATCATCCGTGTGAGTGTGGTCGTCCTTTACGTTATCAATATATTGTTAAGAATTTAGTGACTAATAAAATTTTAAAGTTTAGTAAGGATCACTTTAAAAAACATACAGGTTTACCTTCTAGTATTGTTAAGGCAGTTTTGAAGGGAATGTATAAGATTGATTGTGAGTTAGATGAAATTTTGATTAAAATTTCATCTGGTTGGTCTTTATTTGAGAACTTAGGAATGGATTCTATTCCTAATGATTTGATTATGCCTATAGATATTAGAGAGCATTTAGAATTAGATTTACCTTTATTAGAACGTCAGGTTATGAGATTAAAAGGTGATTTGAGAAGTTATAATTTATTAAAGAAGAATATTGTTGAGAAAAATGATTCTGTAGATTTTGAAATAAACGAGGAAAGAGAAGAAGGACAAGTTTCTTTGTTTGATGAAGACATTGTTTTTGGATTTAATTTAGATGATGATAATGTTCAAACTATACGAAGTCAGCCTGTGAAAGTGAAACCTGTTTCTATTGAGAAGAACATTTCGTATCAATTTTTAAGTTTTGTTGAACAAGAATTTATTTTGCAGTTTATACAAAATGTTAATTCTGTAAGTGTGAGACAACTATGTGAATTTATGATTAAAGAGGTTGGCTCTTTAGATAAACGTTATCTTACTGGAAAGCCTCATATCTACGTTCACGTTTGTAGTTATTTAGATTTTTTAGTCACTCAAGGCAAGTTGAGCTATATTGAGAATTTAGATTATATTGATCGTATTTATTATATAGAATCAGATATTAGTTAGAAGGGATATGTATATTATCCCTTCTATTTTTTTATTTATTTAATCCTTTTCTTATAAGTTCTAGAATTGTTGCTGTTCTAGTAGAAATTCCGTTTTCTTTTTTGTATTCGTCAACTTTTTTTAATATTGATTGTGGGATTCTCATTTCTACTCTTTCTTTTTTATCTGTCATTATTATCACCTCTTCTTGTATTGTACGGAAAAATATCGTATAATACAAATTGTACGGAAAAAAACGTATTTTTTACGTACAAAAAAATGAAAATCAAAGGGGATTTTATTATGTTAGAAGACAAATTTTTAGAATCTAAGATTAAAAAATTAACTAATCAAAATGTAGTGGTTTTTACTGATGATGAGATTATTGAAGGAGTCCTCTTGGATAAGGATACTGGAGAAGAACGTTTGTTTGAAGTTTTTCGTAAGATTTGGGGTAAGAATTTTGCTTGGTTTGGAGAAGGAATTTATATTCAATGTGAAGATACAGTGACGTTTCGTGATTATGATGAGGTAGATAATATATTTAAGAAATAGTTCTATATAAATTTATATTAAATGCAGATTATTTATAGAAGAGCATAAGGTTTTTTTGCTATCACTAAAGGTGACAGGTTAGACAAAGCCTAACAAAAACGTGATATCATAAATATAAGAAAATCAATGGAGTTTCAATGTGTTTCCAATGGGTTTTCACTGTATATAATATGCTATTGGAAATTGGTTTTTTTGCTTTTAGATTGATAATTCTTGTAAAAGATAAAATGAAATTCCATTTATAAATGTTGTATATTTTAATAGTTTTATAGGAGTTTTTAAGAAGAGGTTGATGAGGATCAATGCACAGCAGCCATGTGCATTATTGTATTAGCGAATAAAAAAAACGATATGTTAACGTTACCCAAAAGGATAGCTTTAACATATCGTTTTTTTTTATTTTTATGCCTACTACGGTAAGGCTACACCAATTTTTTAGTTCCAATTAAGGTATGGATACTCCAAAATTAATCATCATTCTTTTGTTTTATGTTGTTGCGAAGGTGAATGAGTAACAACTCCGCTGAATATGAATCTGTTCTTTTTGTTTATGTTATTGCGAAGGTGAACAGAAAAAAACTTCGCTGAATTTCGTTTTTATTTTACCACAAATTCAATTTTTTGGTGCATTTTTAGTGACCACTAAGTGCCACCAAATGACCATCAGAATGAAAAAATGACCACCCAGTTACCACCAATTAATAAATAGGCGTCCCAGTTTTCGTGGTCGTTTAGTGGTCATTTTTGGCGCATACAAAACGCATACTTTTAATTTTTTTCACATACAAAACGCATATAAAATGACCAAAAACGCATACAGAACGCATATGAGTAAAAAAAAGACGTCCCACTTTTTTGGGTTAAAAAAACGTTGATTTAAAGGGGCGTAAAGCGTGCTACAAGGGACACAAAATGTGCCACAAAAATGCTTTAAACGTACACAAAACGGGCTACAAAGCCCAAAAAGGCATCCCGCAATTCACAAACTAGAAACCCAATAGGCTCAGCCTATTTCACCACTTTTTTTATAAAGTGGGATTCGGTTTCCTTATGCTCTTCTTTAAAAAAGGTTTATATGGCTTTTTAAGCTGGTAAATATTTTGTATTAAAAAAAGAAAATGCAGGATAAGGAGAGGGATACAGTTGTGTCTACGTGTATTAGTCAAAGCCTGTTAGAATAATTTTTCATTGTGTACAGGGTTGTGGCCA
>NZ_JBPWAP010000132.1:0-8361 GCF_051776705.1 Bacillus cereus group sp. BceL291
GTATTGTAGGACAATCCTATCGAATTAAAGATCATTTTAGCAAAGAAAATGATTGATTTTGTACATGCTTAAACAAGCGAAAATGTACATGTTTATCTTGACATTTACAGTTTATTGTATATGGATCCTCATTTAACCCTCCTATTCCAATTAACTTTTCCCCTTGAAAAATCCCATATAAGCATTCACCAGTTTTATTAAACGTGTTTATTTTATTTTCATATTCACTTATTAGTTTTATTAGGAAATAAAATCCTTCGTCTTTGCTTTCCTGAACAAGATAATCGTGTTCGTATATCATTAAATCTTCAATTTGTTGAATATGTATATCTTTCAAGTAAATCTCCCCTTACTATGAAAATACATAAAAATGCTCTAGAATTTTTGATTCTGAGCATTTTTATGATTGTTATCTTATTCAATTCGTAGTATGTGTATTCTTCACTTTAGATGTAAATCGATAATATAGTTGTTTAAGTCTTATTGAACTAAAGCACCTGTTTACTTAAATGAATACATATACATTTATAATGTCTCTCAAATATACTATCAGTTTATATATTCCTCATTCTTCTCTAACAGGTTCAAGATAAATTATAATTTGTTAATCGATATGTTTGTGTAACCACTGTTCAAATATCTTTAACTGTTCTTCGGTATGAAAGTAATGTTCACCCGTCTCCATAACTTCTAATTCACAACGATGTTTTTCTGTAAAATAGTTAATAGTTTCAAGTTCACACAGTTCATCCTTAGCTCCGTACATAATATATGTATCTATATTCCATATATTAATAGGATGTTCTTTTACATAGCATAAATAATCCCAATGTAACTTTTGACCAATAGGTGTCTCTATAGTCATTTCTTTTTGCAAAAGCTCTGGTGTTACATTAAACCATTTCATCATATTTTCGATAATTCGTTCCATATTAACTACTGGTGATAAAAATAATGCCTTTTCTACCACATCATTTTGATAAGCTAAAAGGCTAAAATACGCTCCCATACTACATGCAAACACGTTTATTTCTTTCCAATGTTCTTTTGCATAATTCATAATTATAGATAATTCACTAACACAAATCTGTACTTTGCAAGGCGTATTATCATCTTTTCTTTCTCCATGCCCAGGTAAATCAAAGCTTAATACTTGATAACCTTTTTGTTTGGCTTCTTCAGCTAATATTTGAATAATTGTATCTTCCTTATTTGACATATTTCCATGTACTGCAATAAAAATTTTATCACTCTTATCTCCCCATAAAACCGCAGGAATATTACTAATTTTAAAATTATTTTTAATCATATTCCCTCCATAAACTAAGACATATAGGACTTGGCAAAAAACGCACACACTTTATTTACCTCTGTACAGCAGGTAATATCCCCTTCAACTCCATTAAATCATCTATTACTACATCAGCCTGAGCAAGTTCATCTTCTTGCGCAAAATCAAAATTACACCCAATTGCAAGTAAACCGTTGTCTTTCGCTGCATTTATATCAGATAGCCGGTCACCAACTACCGCTGCCTCTTTTATATCATATTTGTTCATAATACTTTTAACTAAGTCACCTTTATTTAGCGATTGTATTTGTTCAATACTAAACGTTTCAATCACCCACTTGTCTAAAGCATAATAAGTTACGATTGCTCGTAAATATTCTTTCAAACCATTACTAGCAATGTAAATTGAACAATTATTTTCTTTTATATATGTAAATATTTCTTTTACATTTGGATATAAAGCGCCTTTTCCGCTTTTTATGTTTTCAATTAGTCTATCTAAAAAATATGCATCTGTTTGCTCTCTTATTTCAATAGAATGGTCCGGTAATAAAGCTTCCCAAACTTTCGGTAGCGGCACACCCATAATTTCACGGTATTTTTCAATCGGTGTTACCGTATCCCATAATTGAAGTGATCTTAAGTGATCAAAAGTATCATCTAATGATAATTCTAAAATTTTATCTGTTTGAAATAACGTACCATCCATATCAAAAATTAATGCTTGTAACATTCCTATCTCTCCTTTTGGACTATGGTTTTACCAGATATATTTTTAAGCATCTCAATAATAATTTCTGAGCAATAATTCGCAGCAGTTTTCGCGAAGTCATCATAAGAAATTTGAGCTTCATCATTTGCGCTGTCAGAAATACATCTTATAATGAGAAACGGTATATCATTTATATAGGCAACATGTCCAATTGCTGCCCCTTCCATTTCTGTACAATGAGGTGCGTATTCGTCTATTAATTTCGCCTTTAACTTTGAATCTTCAACAAAACATTCACCGCTGACAATTCTTCCTTCATGAACTGCAATCTGTAAACTACTACTAATACAAGCTTTACGTGCTAACTCTACCAATTCCTTACTTGCAATAAATTCTTCTTGGAACGGAAATAAGTTTTTCATTTGAGTTTTACTTACATCATGATGAGTAACATTCGTTGAAATAACTATATCGCCGACTTTTACATCTGAATGTAATCCACCAGCAACGCCCGTATTAATGATAGAGTCTACATCAAATTTATGAATTAATGTTTGCGCGCATGCAGCTGCATTTACTTTCCCTACACCAGAACGTGTAATAATTACTTCTGTTCCCATGAATTCTCCAATATAAAAAGGCATTCCCGCTATTGTCTGTTCCTCTTGTATAACTAGTTTTTCTAAAAGTAAATCTATTTCAATTTGCATTGCTCCAATAATGCCGATTCTGTTCATGTATGTAGTCCCCTTTATTAATTAATCCCTTTAATCCGCTCAGACATAACCGATAATAAAAATTTCGGAAGTACAAGTTGTCTCTTTAATCTTTTCGGCTGTGAGAGTAACCTATACAGCCATTCAGTTCCAGTATCCCTCATTATTTTTGGTGCTCTTTTTACAGTACCAGATATTATATCAATCATGCCTCCGATACCAATAGATAGCGGAACGTTTAATGTTTGTATGTTTTCATAGATGAACTCTTCTTGTTTTGGTGAACCTAGTCCTACGAGTAGTAAATGCGGCTTGAACTGCTTAATTTTCATTTTTATTTCCTCTATTTCTTCACCATTTACAAATCCATGCTGTCCTTTAAATTGTGCTCCTGGGAACTGCTCATTTAATTTTTCTAATGCCTTTTTATTACTTTCTTGCGCAGCTCCAAAAAGAAAGACACGATATTCATTGTCGTTACAATATTTTATTAAATCGTGAGTTAAATCCGCCCCAGTAACACGTTCTTTCAAACTTCCTTTTAATATTTTCGAGCCAATTATGACACCAATCCCATCCGCTGTTATTAAATCCGCAGATAGTAACATCTTTTTAAATTCCTTTGATTTTTCCGTATTTTCCTTTGCAGACATAACAATTTCAGGATTTGCAGTTACTACAAACCTTGGTTTCTCTTGTTGTTCATGTAGCCAACCTTTTAATAAACTTATAGCTTTTGCATATTCTAAAGTTGAAAAAGGTATACCTTTTATAAACTGCTGATCCACTGTACTCTCTCCTTACATAAGCTGCAAATATTCATCAATGTCTTTAGAAATTTGAATAAAAGCTTTATTCCAAAATTCATAATTTCTTATATCTATTTCAAAATGTTTTTTCATAAGCTCCTCTACTGGAGCCTTTCCTGTTTCTCGTAAGAACTCTTTATATTTCGAATGAAAAGTACTTTTACCTTCTTGAGCTATTTCTAATAAGCTAAAACTTACTAAATATCCAAATGTGTATGGATAATTGTAAAAAGAAACATCTGCTATATAAAATTGAATATATTTCATCCATACAAACGGCTGGTATTCACTTAAAGCTTTTCCATAAGCTTCTTTTTGTGCAATTATAGATAATTTCTCAATTTCATCAGCACTTAAAGGACCCTCTTTACATTTTTCATAAAATGTTTTTTCAAACTGATACGATGCTCGTATTGCCATTACATAATTAAAACCATTTCTTATTTTCCAGCTAAGTAATGACTTTTTCATATCTTTACTATCCGTTGTTTCAATTAGATAATTTAAGAGTACCGTTTCAAAGAAAATAGATGCTGATTCAGCCGTACTCATTGGCAAATAATCATCTAAAAAAGATGTAGATTGTTCAAAACTCATATTATAAAAATGCCAAGCATGTCCTAATTCATGAGCGAGCACTCTTACACTATCTATACTCCCATCATAACGAATGGAAATTCGCGATTCTTTCTCACTGAAAAATGGAGCACAAAACCCACCTGGTGGTTTATTCTCTCTCGGTTCAGCATCTACCCAACCACTTTCTATCGCATTACGTGCAAATTCTGCTAATTCTTCATCAATATTCTTACATGCATCATAAACGTTTTGTATTGCTACTGAAAAAGGAATCATGATCTCATTACTTTCCTTTACTGTCATAAGTTCATGCCATGTAATCGAAGCTTCCCCTTTCTTATACACGTTTAAAGCAATTACTAATTTATCAAGATTTTTTTCTGTCGCATTCCACATTTGTAATAATACAGTTTCTGAAATGCCATTTGCATGAAAAGATTGTGTTAAAATCTCTCTATCTTCTATTTCATTACTCTTTGCATTACGCAATCTCCCTATTTGATTTAATACTGTAGCAAAGATTTCTTTTTCCTTATGTAAAGTACTTGTAAGTAACTCGAATACCTCTAATCTTTCCTTTTCATTATCACTATTCATTGCAATAGTATTTGCTTGTCCAAAAGATAATTGTTTATTATTGTGCTCTATTTCTATCCTATCCCGTAATTGTATGTACATATTTTCCCACGCATTCAGCTCATCTTTTATTAACTTAGTATTATCTGAAGTTTCCACTTCATTATGTTTTATTACTTGCTGTAATTCATTTTTTAGTTCCTTCACTTTCACGGTCAATTTAGTAAGGTCAGGTGGTACACTTTCTTCAACTGATCTACAGTACAAATAGTATTCTGCTTTTTCAATAGCTTGTATAAGCTTTGAAAGAACCTCTACATCTTTTGTTACAAAATATTGCTCTTTCAACTCCAAAATTGGAAATAGAATATCCTCATTTGAATACAAGCGATTTAAATCCCATCTAGCAATTTCATGCATTTTTATAGCCGCCTCCTATTTTTACAAATAGTTACAGATATTTCTTCCTACACAATTATATATGAAATTGCAAAATTTTGATATCTTCAAATATTTAAATTCCTATAAATACATTCTTATTTATACTCTTTTCTTCTGCTACCGAAACCTACATAACATAAGCATATGAATGATACAGCCACTGGAATAAGTATTACTCCCCCAATAAAAGGATAAACCGCTATGCAACATGTAAAAGCCACTATAGAAAAAATTTTCCCTAACTTATTCTTTATTAATTTCATCCCGGCCGCAGTACCAACTATATATGTAATAATTCCTAATGAATTTGGTATTAATACAATTTTATCTATACTGATTTGTAAAACGAAACTTATTAACAAACCTATAATCGCGATAAAGCCTACAACTTTTACTGCATTTGTTGGCGTTTCTCTTTTTTCATCAATATGTGCCAAATAACGTGGTGCAACTTCTTCCTGCCCTAATGAATAACCTAAACGGCCCATACTTGCTATAAATGCATTTGTCGTTCCTAAACAAATGATAAAAGCTAAAAATCCAATTATCCATGCAAATTGGTCACCTAAAGTTCGCTTGATTACCAGCACTAAAGCTGTAGTATTATCAGCGTTTATATGATAAGACTTCGTTCCAATTACTGATAATGCAATACCAATATATAAAACTCCAATAATAACAATCGCAAATCCTGTGGATAAAATAATATTTCTTTTTCTAGGTGTTTTAAATTCTGGCGCTAAACTCGTAATGGCTTCCCAACCGAAAAACGACCAAAAAATTAATAATGATGCCTCTAAAATTGGGTTTATTTTTTGCATAGAAATATGTACATTTATATGCTTCATTTCAATATAAGGTAATGAACTTATAATTGTTACGATTAAAATAATGAAAGTTAATACACCTATACATATTTGAAATAATCCACTTATTTGTAACCCATATAAATTGAAACCAATTGAAATACTTAAAATAATCAGCGCTATAACGTACGAAAAATATGCTGGTAACGTAAAGACCTTCACTATATACATGCCACCAGTCAAAGATACAACGATTTGCCCAACACTACCTGCTATATAAAAAGACCAACCTATAATAGCACCTACATTTTTGCCAAAAGCTTTTTCTGAAAAAGTAGCAATTCCACCTGTACTTGGATGCTCAATCGATAAAAAAGCGAATGTGAACGCAAGTGGAATACTAAGTGCTATCATAACAAGCCAGGAAACAATCGCATTCCCTTCTGCTACACTCGCTGTCATACCAGGTAATATAAGAATTCCTGATCCTAGAACCGCTCCAACGTATAAAGCAGTTCCCCTTTTAATTGAAATTGTTTCATTAAAATGATTAGACATTACATGCACCTCCATTTATATTTTAATTATAGAAAGTTGTCAGTCTATTTGATATTCAAAATTGTATGTAGTCTGGCATTAGATTTTACATTATGTATTTATTTCAGAATTTCACTTTCGTATTTGTAAAGGAGCATAATTCATGGATGAAATTGATAAGAAAATAACCCTATTACTGCAAGAAGATGCCAGAATGACAATTACAGAAATGACTGAGCACTTACACCTCACCCGCCCTAGTGTTACCGAAAGACTAAAGAGATTACAAGATACTGGAATAATTGAGAAATATACCGCACGGATATCATTAGATGCAGTTGGAAAATCAATTCAAGCATTTTTAAGAATTGAAAATTTAAAGATTCCTTGTAAAAAATTTGAGGAAAAAATATACGGAGAACATAGAATACTTGAATGTCACCGAGTAACAGGTGAAAGTAGCTATTACTTAAAAGTAGCAGTTCACTCTATGAAGGAATTAGAAGAATTAATTGATATCGTTATTCCGTTTGGAACAGTCAAAACTTCGATGATTTTATCTTCACCAATACCATATCGACCGGTAATCACAGATTAAAGAAAAAAGGATTGATCAAATGATCAATCCTTTACTCTACTTCATTTAAGAAAAATAACGTTATAACGCCAGGTCCTGTATGTGCTCCGATTGCTGCACCAATTGTATTTACGATAAATACTTCACAACCGAATCTTTCCGTAATTAATGATTTTAATGCTTCCGCTGTTTCTAAGTCATCACCATGAGTGATACCGATTGTTTGACCTTTAAGGTCTTTACCACGCTCTTCCATAATATCAACAATTCGGCTTAATACTTTCTTTTTCCCTCTTACCTTTTCAAGTGGTACAAGTTTTCCTTCTTCCACGTTTAAGATAGGCTTAATGTTTAGTAAACCACCGATAAAACCAGCTACTTTACTTAAACGTCCACCTCTAACAAGGTACTGTAAGTCAGCTACAGTGAAGATGTGCTCCATATGGTTCATTAGAAAAGCGACATGGTTTAAAATATCTTCTTTTGATGCGCCGTCTTTTGCCATTTTAGCAGCTTCTAAAACGACAAGACCTTGACCAAGCGAAGCACATTTTGTATCAATAATTTCTAAATCTAAATCTGCATATGTTTCTTTTACTTCCTCTTTAATGACAACTGATGATTGATATGTACCAGACAGTTCAGATGAAAAAGCTAAATATATACAAGGATTACCTTCTTTTGCATAAGAAACAAATTTTTCTTGGAAAGTTTCAAGTGAAGGCAATGATGTTCTATAAACAGCGCCTTCTCTCATTTTTTGTAATAATGTAACTGACTCTAATGTTACTCCATCTAAATACTCTGTTTCTGCTTCATCATATACACGGAGTGGAATTAAATCAATATCATATGCTTGCAGCAATTCTACTGGTAAATCCGCCGCACTATCCGTAATGATTTTAACACTCATTTTTAAACCTCTATTCTGTTATAAATATAAAATAATAAAATAAAAATAGTACTTTTAAATTATATACGTAAAACTTAAATGAAGAAAGGAAAACACTTTATATTGTATGCACTATTCTTCAAAACTTGAACTATTAATGAAAATGATTCTATTTTAAACACCTTTTTCTTATTATTTTTCTATAACACGAGTAATTTTATAAGTATTTTGTATCAGTATATTTTACTTCTTTAGCTTAATATTATCTTTTCAAATTCATACTGTTTAAAATTGAAAAGCCAAATCCAATAAAGTGAAGTGCACCCCAATTGTTAGACACAGTCTAACAATTGGAGGTGCATTTTTTATGGCTAAATTTTCTTCAAAAGAAAAAATCCAAGCGGTGAAACGATATTTAGATGGTA
>NZ_JBPWAP010000133.1:0-7939 GCF_051776705.1 Bacillus cereus group sp. BceL291
TTTTACTGAAAGATAAGAAAAGTGAACTTTGAGGTTTGAATTAGCAATAAAGGTATGTTGTTAAACAATTGTAGGGAATAAAAAGAGGAGTGGGGGAATCCACTCCTTTTATCACGACAATTTGTGGTTTAAATTCAGTTTTTATCCCTCATACGTCTCAAATAACTTTTTCAAATACTCCTGTTTTCCTTCTGCTATGTACTGCTCAGCTTCTATCAAACGAGTCGCTAATTCATTCTTTGTTAGACGCATATATTGTCTATAAACATTCTTTAAACTTCTGTCAGGTTTTAATTGCCCAAACTCATGAAAGGAATATTTTTTATTTTTACGATAAGGAAGATGCTTTTCCAGCTCTTTTTGCTTTTTCTTATAACTCTTACTTTTTTCTTTATAATATGCATAGAGTTCTTCATGATTTCTAATGGTGTTAAAATGAATCCCTTTGCCTTGTTCATCAAGTTCTTTTGTCTTTTTAGATACATTGTGTAAGGTAACTTCTTTGCCCTCCGTAAGGAGGACATCTATTGCTTTTTTACCTAGTTTAAAGGAGTTAACCCTTCGTTTTTCATAATCGTTCTCTAAACCGCTTTTATGTCTTTTTAATGATAAGTTTTGGCTCATTCTCCTTATCTCTCCTATACTCCTCAATTAATGCTATTTCTTTCAATTCAACTTTCGCATCGTGTATCGTTTTTTTAAATTTTGTTACTTCCAATTTGAACCCTTTTTCTTGGTGATACTCCATTGATTTTTGTGCCCATTCTAAATAAGAAATTAACTCGTGCTTTTGTTCTGGTTCAGGTATTTTAGTACCACATCCTACACATGCAAACTTTATTGGACAAACCTTATTAGTGACACATGTACCCCCAACAGTTTTACTAAAAGGTCCACTAATTTCTCTCTGACGTTTAAAAATTTCTTGTAGCTCTTTTGGGTTTCTTAATACTTCCTTCATAATGTCAATTTTAGTAGTCATAGAAGTATGAAAGTCGAACACCAAACCTGTTACTTGGCTTTGGGTAGGTTGAGAATAATATCCTGTAACTGATACATCCTTTTGGTTAAGAATCATTGCTACGACATCAATCGGGAGTTCCTCTGCCTGTACCGCATGTGTCGCAAAACTGTGGCGTAATAAGTGTGGTTTCAGCTTTACTAATTTCTTGTCTTGTGTCTCATAAACCAATCCGAAACAGATGAAGTTTAAAACACATGCAAAAGTTATATGTCCAAAATGCTTACCGTGAAACTGAAATAAATAGGGTTGGTCTGGGCGCGATACACCCGTACTTTTACGATATCTAAATTCCACAGTTGGAAGTGAACCTTTATAATGTACATCTCTAAGGTAAAAACCAATTTCCTTTATTAAATCAAAAGTATCTTTGACGACATAAAAGATTGCAGGCTCATCTCTTCCTTTCGGAATAGCTCTAAACATGTACGCTGTTATCTCTTGATTTGTTTCTGAATCGATGACAATTCCCTGATCTAAACACCCTGTGCCAAAATGAATTTGCACCATTTCCCCTAACCTTGAACCTGAAGACGTAAATATATCTAGTGCTGTCGCACCGAATAGAGCTGTAATGTACAATACCTCAATGTTCATTAAAATGCCATCGGCATGATTCTGGTTTTCAGATACAAAAATACCTTGTGATAGAATGCCTTTGTGATTAGAATAGAAAGGCGTAGTAAGACCCTCAGAACCTAGTTCGCTATATCCGTACATCTCAAGTATTTTCAATTTTCTTTTTATTTTCTCTTCGCTTAAAGATTGATGCCAAATTCCGATTAATTGATGTTCCAAAATGGGTAAAAACCAAAAACCTTCAGTTTCTTCTACTGGTTTACCAGTTTCATCATCTAATACTTCTGCTTTTAAAAACTCGACGAAGTATTCATTGTTTTTATCTGAATAAGTCAATTTTTGTGCTTTTGCATTACCAATGGTTACTGAAGAATAATTGTCACTATGATGAAGTACGAAAGACGGTTTATCCCATAATCGAAAGGAAAAAAGCTCCTTTGATACATCTCCACGTTCTCCGTTTTCAATATAAGAAAATTCAAAAGGAAGAGGATAACCGTGATCTTTTACTAATTCCACAACCTCAAGGTATTTCTGTCGCAAACGCCTAACTTGATTCAAACGGAATCCACCTTCAGCACGAATTTTTAAAAAGTCTTTCGAAATTGCGTCTGTTTCGGACTTCCGTTTATTCTTTGCATTTTCAATTGCAGATTTTGTAACTTTAAAATCCCTGGGCTCCAAGTATGTTTGAGGGAATAAAAAAGGGGCAAACACTTCTTGTTGCTCCTTTTTTAATTTAGTCTCGTACCATTTTTGTACATGTTTGACTTCACTTTTATAGAACCTAAAGAATTCACTTCTCTTATGATCTGAATGGGCGGGGAGAATCTCCCCTCGTAAATAATTGGACAGATGTATATCCACATCAAAATCATTAACACTCGCTAGTTTTAGTTCTTGAAAGAGGTTCTTGAGACCGATACTTACTGCTATATTTACCCCGTAAATAGTCATGGGGTCTAAATTTTCATTGGACATTACCATCAAACCTAATGCTAAGTGGTTTGTAAAAGGGTGATTACAACAGTTGCTTTTGAAGTAACGCAAATGCTCGGGATTAACCTTATCCCAAAAGTAGCCTCGTTTATCTTGATAGGCAAGAATGTTGTCATCAACCTTGCCTTTTAATTCTTGATACCATAGTTTACTTTCTAATTTATTAATCACATTCCCACATCCTTAGATTAATGGATTAACTATTCAATTCATTAATAAAGTCCATTAATTCATGTCGTTTTTCAGGAATTTGAACAACCTTATTTCTAGGTTCAACCGAAGGTTGTTTAGCCTTCTTACGAGGCTTTAACGGATTTAAATACTCCTCCTGATCCTGTTTCATCTTTTTCAATAATTTATCATGCACCTTTGCCACATAATCTCTTTCATCAATATAGTGCTCATAGATTTTCATGGTGTCTGCTTTTTCGCTCCAATTTATATAAATTCTTAATTGTTCGATTGCATTATCCTGTTCTACCTTTGTCTTGTAGTTTTCACGAATTTCACGAATGTTTCGGGTTACGAACCAATGACGAGTTTTATGAATGTTGATTTTAATTTCTGCTTTTCCCATGATAGTTAACCAATTTTTTAGAAAGGCATCATACGTGTAGGGATTTCCATATTGATTAAGAAATATTGGAGTTTCATCAGGTGTGTCATTCATGTTTAAAGCACTTTTATTAACTTTCTTTCTCTCACCATGGATATATTTATCAAGTAATTTTAATGTGTCATTATCTACTCTCAAAAACTTTGTCCTTTTTCCATTGCTTCCTTTGTTAAAGGTGGCAAACTCATTCTTGTCATTCCTAGAACGATAGTCACCAAATGTAAGTTCAATAACCTCTCTTGCTCTTGCTCCGGTTTGAAATAACATTCGTGTAATAATTTCGTCTCTAAGTTTCCATTTACTTTTCGCTCCAGCCTTATCAATCATAGCAGGGAGATGAGGAGTATCAATAATCTGAGGTTTCCACTCGCCATTTATGACCTTAAAAAAAGAGTCGGTTAACCTTCTGAATCTTTTTGGTAAAGGTTCTTCTGTCCCTGCCTCATTGGGCATTCTGGGTTTTCCCTCCCTAATACCCTCTTTTAGGGTTTGGTGCTCTTCTAAAATAGCGTGCGTATCAATTAAGGGATTGGGATAAAAATACATCCTTACATGAATCATGATTTTGTAAAAAGATTTTAAAGCACTTAACAATCGACTAACAGTATTAGGGCTTTTATTTGTTAACTTTACATTGTAATGTGTTTTGCTATCGTTAGTTGAAATCTTACAATGAGCTTCATACATCAAATAGTCCTCTATGGATGCCCGTACAATGTGAGGTTCATCATTCCAATTTACAATTCTCCCCTGATAATTACTACCGGTACGAAGCCATGTAAAGAAGGTATAGAGGGTTTTAAGGTAGGATTCCGCACTGCTGTCTGAAACCCTACCCAATGCCTCCTTATAAAAAACCGTGAGAGGTAAGAAAGGAGTATGATGTTTGTCCATTACGATTAATTTAAACTTTTTAGGTTTTACCCCTTCAGGGCATTTAATATGGTAGTAATAATTGCTTTTCATCTCACATTAACCACCTTTATTCCTACTCCAACCAATTGTACAAAGGGATTTTCCCCATGCTTTGTTCCTTCAATCCCCCTCCCTCAAAATCACGTTGTGTGAAATCGACTAAACTTTTTTTCTTCTCATCTGTAATCGGATC
Organism: Bacillus cereus group sp. BceL291; assembly: GCF_051776705.1. Classification (NCBI taxonomy): domain Bacteria; kingdom Bacillati; phylum Bacillota; class Bacilli; order Caryophanales; family Bacillaceae; genus Bacillus; species Bacillus cereus group sp. BceL291. Next base: position 4,324 of record NZ_JBPWAP010000133.1, read on the forward strand.
TGGTGTCCACTTCTTCGTTATCGCTGCTTTGACAAACTTGAATGGAGCATCAATTGGTCTACTTTGTTGCCGTAAAATTAGACAAATTTTAAGTGCTTGTTCTAATGGTAAAGAAGTGAGAGCTTTATGTACTCCTTCCGGAGGGGAAGTAAGGGGTGCTATTTGATATGCTAATTTGACCAGCTCAAATTTGTTGTAATCAGTAGACGATGATTTTTTGCTTTGGATTTTTTTTAGAGAAGAGCCAGCTAGAGTTGCTACATCGCTTGCTGGTATCTTCCAACCTTCTTTGCGGCTGTTTTGGAATGCATTTGGAAAAAGCCCATCTTTTAGTTTTCTTTTTATGGTTTCTTCGTTTTTATAGCCCAGAAGGGCTGCTACTTCTTTAACTGAAAACCATTTTTCCATATAAACTCCTCCTTAAAGTGTTATTTCCATTATGTTGTTAAACAGATTGTACGTTCTGCTATGATGCCCCGATAGGAGAGAATTTAAGCAATAATGGTTGTATTTGTTACTTCGATGGATGTGGTAATAAGTCGACTGTACAATTAATTTACCTTCTCTTGAACCGAAAGAAATAGCAAAAATGGTGATAAAAGTGAATGACCACGCCACAAACAAGTTTTATATGTGGGTTTGAAATAAAGTAGCGATCTTTCTATATAATAAGTGACTAAATCAGATTCAATAACACTTGACTGAATCGAATTCAGTCGTTTATGATTGAATCAGATTCAGTCGTAAAAATAATACGGTAGGAGATAAATTATGAAAAGAATATCAAAAGAACCTGATATAAGGCGTCAAGAGTTAATGGATATAGGTTTTGAACTTTATATGAAAAACGGTATGGGAGGATTTAGCATAAAGGATGTCGTTAATCATGCAGGTGTAGCGACAGGTTTATTTTATTATTACTTTAAATCTAAAGAAGATTTTGTTGATGAGATTTTAAATGATTTTATTGTGAAAAATATAGAAATAATTCAGCAAATACTTACTTCGAATGAATTGCTCGTTATGCAAAAAATGAAAAATTCTCTAGATATATTTTGGACATTTATTGAAAAACTAGCACCATACAAAGATTCGAGTTCATTTCAGACAGAACAACATTACCTACTTGAGCAGAAATTATTTATGCAATTACAACCACTCATTCAACAAGTGATTGAGGATGGAGTAAAAATAGGAGTATTCCATACTGACAACTTATCTTTAACTTCTGGATTTATTTTATATGGTCTTAGCAGTATTGCCCATTCGGAGCTAAATTTAAATCTTGATACGAAGAAAGAGATGATTAATCTCATATTCACCACATTAAAGTACGATCAAAAAGAAGATATCTAAAATAGCACTATGGAATTTCTATTCCTAGATATGTTTTTAAAAAATACTTTGGTTTTACTCAGTAAACTGACTAACAATAATTTAAAAAAACGATTGTTGGAATAATAATTGATGAAGAGTAAAGGAGAATTAATATGAAAATTTATATTGAAGGAAAAAACATTTCACAAGAAGAACTTACAAAATGGAAAAAAGAACGTATTAAGAAAGTTTTCAATACATTAGGACATAAAGAGCCTCAAATACATGATACAGATGACATGATAAAAAAACTAACGGAACTAAAGTTAAGATATTCATACAATGAAATGTACGATAAGTTGAGATTTAAACTTAGACTGAGTGAGATGGGCATGCGTATTGGTACGGCTTTATCTGGTGAGAGACGGAAATTTTCAAAAACAAGTATTTATTTAGATGGGATTACAGCAGAAGAAGCGATAAATGGAATTGATAGTCTTATGCTTGAACAATCACGCGAGAATAATCAAGTGAATTTATCAGCTTGTCCTGATCACTATGTACTAAGACCTTTTGGAGAAAATCAATTAGAAGTTATAGAAACTACTGGTAATTCTCCATTTCCAGTTCAATTCTTTATTGTTTTTGGTGACGAAACTAGATTGCAAACACCTAGAGATAAGTCTTATCAATACCAATCAACAGGTGTAGCACGTATGAAAGACGGTACTATTATTGGTGGAGTTCGACATCAATTTAAAGATACTGATACTGGGATAGAAGTAAGTCTAGTTGTTGAGTTCCCTGCACTTTGTCCTAACAGCCTTATTAAATCGCATCAAATGCATTTAGCATGTGAGTTTTCTTACTGGTTACAGTGGATAAAAAATCAAAAAAATTAATAATGCAGAGCCTTCTTGAAATAAAAAACATAAGTTTTTTAATGTAATTAATCCTGAATTTATTGTATTCATTACACCTGACGACGACTTTGATATAATCAATGCCGTCGTTTTAATTTTTTATTTTTTAGAAAGAGAATATTCCGGTGGAATAGACTGGATTTTAATTTGATAAAACGGGGGGGGGAACTTCTATGTTTGCAATACTTCTAGCTATAAGTTTTGGAGCTGTTTTTGCTGTGCAAACAGCCATTAATGCTCAATTAAGAAAATTTGTGATTTCTCCTTTTTTAGCTTCAATGATCTCATTTGCTGTAGGGGTAATCTTCTTAACTATTACAATATTAATTAGTGGTTCACCATTAGGTATTCCACTAGACTTATTCTTGAACCAACCTATCTTTATATGGCTGGGGGGGATTGGTGGAGCAATTGCTTTAACCACCAATATACTTTTGTTTCCTAAATTGGGTAGTGTACAAACAGCAATAATGCCAATCTTGGGAATGACTCTGATGAGTATGCTAATAGATAATTACGGTTGGTTTAATTCAGTACAGTATCCTTTGGGATTAAGCCGAATCTTCGGCGTATTACTAGTCTTAATAGGTGTCTTTTTAGCTATAGCTAGACAAGAGAAAAGTGAAAAATATTCTTCTCAAACAGACAAGGAGAGCATGTTAAATCAATGGATTTGGCGTATAGTAGGCATAATGGCTGGTATGTTAATGGCTATACAAATTGCTATCAATGGTCAATTAGGAAAGGTTCTTCATTCATCTTCGCACGCAGCCCTTGTTTCATTCTTTGTAGGTACTATTATCTTAATTATAATTGTCGGAATAATAGACCGTTCTTACACAAATATTAAAGAACCTATTAAGCAATCAGCCCCATGGTGGATATGGCTTGGAGGGATATTAGGTGGGTCTTATGTTCTAATAAATGTATACCTCGTTGATCAAATTGGAAATGGACAAACTGTAATCCTTACTTTATTCGGTCAAATCATTGGTAGTTTGATGGTAGAACAATTTGGATTGCTTAACTCTTTGAAAAATCGAGTCAAGCCCATACAAATTTTCGGTTTAATTGTTATGATAGCTGGTGTTTTTTTAATCAGGGTATTTTAAATTGTTCATCAATATGTTTTTTGGGATAACAAATAGATCGTTACTTTATTTTTACAAGCACAATTAAACATCTTTATTCTTTTTACACAAAAGTAGTAATAAAGAGATTGAATGTAGTGATAAATGGGCGATAAAAGCATAAAAAATAGGTGTATCAACCAAATTGTTGATACACCTTTAAATTACGTTGTTAAACAACATACGTCGTCGTGTATTAATACTATATAATTAATAACAATCATTCATTCAGTATTACATATTAGT
>NZ_JBPWAP010000134.1:0-7897 GCF_051776705.1 Bacillus cereus group sp. BceL291
CTAGGTTTATTTGGTATGCCCATTTTTAAAGATACCAAATATTTCGAGAGTTTTTTGGTTATATGAACGAAAGTTCATTGTGTTTCCATTCTTAAGTGGATAGGCATGTGACGCTGCCCCAATTCCTCCCGTCAATGCGATACCTGTTGCTAATGCTCCAACTACTAATTTCTTGAACATAATAAATCCCCCTTTAATAGTTTTTTATAACTTGCACCTTAAATATATCACTTTTGTTATTTTTGTAAATATTTTGAATTTGTAGAAATATTTATTTAATTTTTTTCCAATATTTGTAATTCGTTTTATCAAATGAAAAATAGAGGTATTTATGGTTATATGTAACAATGCATGTTCATTTAGAAAAAAATCGTGATAAAATCTAAGCACCTGTTCTATTTTTTTCAATTAAAATGGAAACCTTACTTCTTATTTACCCAAATGGGAGGCGCTTTATGGCGTCTTTTTTTTATTTTCAAAAGGCCATGCTCATTTAATCCATAAAAACATAAAGTAATTTGAATCCATTAAAATACATGAGTGACTCCTTATTTTTCTCCTACTCTTTAAAGGAGGAATTATTATGGGCTTTGGTGGTAGCTGCGGTGGTGGCTGTGGCTTTGCAGGAGGATTTGCTTTATTAGTTGTATTATTTATTTTATTAATTATTGTCGGAGCTTCTTGCTTCTGCTAAAAACTATGGGAAAAGACACTCTTATTTGGGTGTCTTTTTTTGGTACATTAAAAAGCCTCACCATCCTATTGAGATGGTGAGGTGCTTATGTATATTATTCACTATCTTGTTTTCTCTAATACTTTCTTCTTGATTGAACATCTATTACGTTGCAAACATTGCAAAAAGAATCATTACTACAATTACGAATACGGAAAAAACATAGACCATACTACTAGTAGTACCTTCCTTATTTTGCTTGTTCTCTTCTTGCGTCCGTTGTACAGCATAAAAGAAATCACATATAGCAGAAAAAATTTCTAACAATATCTGCATAACTTATTTGCCTCCCCTTATAATATATGTGCAGTATTAATTAACCAATAATTTCCTTATCTATTATATCAGCTAGGGTACATGGAACAATAACTAATTATTTTTATAATTTAATGCATTAATCAATATGGCATTAATACAGGATAGTCCAAGTTAGAGGAAGGCACCTTTGGGTGTCTTTTTTTATTTATCTTCGACAGTGAAAATCATACATTACACATTTATGATGAGATTTCTAACATCACAAGCGGAACAAATGCAATTAATAGAATCGGTAAATATCTAATCGTTAAAATGTATGAATTATAAAATTTAAAAGACTATAAAAATGCAAAAGTACTTATTTATTTACCTGAGTCACATAAAGATTTTGGTTTAGTATCTTACGGTTATCATGCAGAAATAGATGCTTTCGATTTTGGACTTGATATTAGTGATGTAACAAAATATCAAGCATTTATAGAACTCACTAAAAATCATGTATAGTTCACGAAACTGTTAGAAGAAATAGCAAGAAAAAAAGACAAAAGTATTATAACTTTTGTCTTTTTATTTTAAGGGTATCCATTCGTAACTTTCCCATTCTTTAGGCTTCTTATCATACGATCCCCAACTGTAACAGCGCTATTCCAATAACCTTCATTTGCAATTCGAATATAAGGTTCAGATAAGTCTTCGTTCTTAACCAAATTTTCATATGGATTACTAAAATTGAAAGAGCCATTATAAACAGCTGGATAGTGAAGATCTCCTTTGTATAATAAATCTCTACCAGGTGGTGAAAAACCACTCCCTGGCCGAATAAACTTACCAGTCATTTGTAAGTCATCCGATGTTACAAAAGTATTATCATCCCCATTATAAAATGGTACATCAGCATTTTTCGCCTCAGCTACTGTAGGCAATGCTATCAAAACTGAAGTGCAAACAAACAATATTTTACTTTTTAGTTTCACTATTTCCCCTCCTAAAACATAAAAAAGGACAAACCTGTACCATTGGTTAGGTACGTAAGGTTTGTCCTTCACGTATTTCATTATAAAATCATATTATATTTATAAATTATTATATCATTATTTAGGTTGAACGTTTATATACATTGTATGTTCAGTCATAGATTGTCCTATGCGAATTTTGTAGTTTCCTTTTTGATAATTATTTATTGTTTTTGCATCAACCGTTTCTTGAATCTCTTTATCTAAATTCAAACCATTTAGTAAAGTAGTCCACTTTTTAGCCAATTCAACTGTTGCTTTATTGTTATCTAAAAATAAAATTTTAAAATCATCTGGGCTCCCTGCTACAGAAAATTGAGCTCCGATTGATCCTTCTGGAAGATACATGTTTTTATCTACAATATGTACAGGATCTTTATACTGAAGATTTGTATTATATTTACTATTAATTCCCTTCAAAATACCCTGTGCTTCTTGAGATAATTGTTTCTGTACTACCGGTGTATTTAACGATTCCGGATAATAAGTGAAATCCTCTGCCACAAGACTTGCATCTAATCCCTTTGGTAATTCAGGTTTAGTTTCTGGTTTTTCTTCTGGTTTCGTTTCAGGTTTTGGATCTGGCTTTACTTCTGGTTTTTCCTCTGGCTTTGTTTCAGGTTTCGGATCTGGCTTCACTTCTGGTTTTGTTTCAGGCTTTGGATCTGGCTTCACTTCTGGTTTTTCCTCTGGTTTTGTTTCAGGCTTTGGATCTGGTTTCACTTCTGGTTTTTCCTCTGGTTTTGTTTCAGGCTTTGGATCTGGTTTCACTTCTGGTTTTTCCTCTGGTTTTGTTTCAGGCTTTGGATCTGGCTTCACTTCTGGTTTTGTTTCTTTTTCAACTGCATTAATAGAGTTATATAAGAATTGACTATACGCTTCACGTGTTACAAACATTTTTGGAGAATACATATTATCTCCTGTACCAATTGTAACCCCATTTTCCTCTAATGCACTAATTGCACCGTAAGACCAAGAATTTTTATCAACATCTGCAAATTTTGTTGTTTTCGTTGCCTTAAATTTAAATGCATTTGTAAGCACTTGTGCCATTTGTTCACGAGTTAAAATATCATCTGGACCATATTTCCCATCACCAAATCCATTTACAAGTCCTGCTTTAGCAAGTGCTAAGATTTCTTTTTCAAACAAATGTCCTTTAATATCAGTAAACGGATTTTTGAAGCTAGCATCTGCATCTGCTGGTTTTACGTACATATAAATCATACGAGCAACTTGCCCACGGGTTACATTGTCACCAAAGCCAAAGATATTATTTCCGTACCCTTGCACTACTTTACGATTTGTTAAATCATAAATTGCTTTTGTAGACCAGTGATTTGCTGGAACATCATTGAATTTTAATGAATCTGTGTTATCAGCAGCTTTCGCTGTAAATGCTCCTGCCCCTAATAAAGATGTACCCATAATTGTTAGTGCTGTTGCTGTTTTTAAAAATTTGTTAGTCATTGTTTGTTCCTCCAAATATATTAGTTTTTTCATAGTTTCTTTTATTGTACCTAATTTAAACATAAAATCCAGATAATTTAACATATAAATTAATTAATTAATTAACATTTTTTATAACTTCTGTTCTATATAGGTATATTTTCCTGGCAAAAAAACTATACTTTTCAGCATAGTCTTTTATAGTACAAATCTTAGAATTTTCATTACTTAAAATATACTTGTCCCAATCCCTCTTTACTCGCCCATATCGGAGCTTTTATGCCATCTACACCAATCAGCTTAAATATGAAGAAATGGTGTTCTGCTTTCACCTTAAAAGAAAGGGATTGATTATGATCGATGCGTCCCTTTGTATACTCATACTTCCATCCATCCATCTTTTCTTCTTTCATTCTTTTCTCTATCCCAGGGACTAAATCCACCCTTTTTCCATTATAATCATATTGAAATCCACCCTTATTTTCTGCGATTTCTACTATATCAGCAGCAAAGTTATGTGCTTTCACTAACTGTATTCCATACAAAACGCCTTCGGGTAAAAGGCTAATTAATAATAAAGAAAAGGTAAGGAATAGAGCCGTAGTTACTGTATTTTGCATTTTTAATGCACCTACTCTTTTTCTTTATTTTACGTTTCCACCTAATTGTTTTTCTTTTTCATTCGCATCATAAATAATAATACTTCTCGCTTTACTCTTTATCGTTTCTTTTTTTTCATCAAATTGCTTAAAATAACTAGCAGCTTCTACATCACCTTCGACAGCAATCATTGCTGGTTTTTCCTGTACATCATGTACAGTGAAGTTACGTTTTGAAGCGGGATCTTTAAAATCCGCATTACCGTTATACGCCTTTTCAAACTCTTGTTTCGCTTTTTCTGGATCAATAGCTATTTCTTCTTCTGCACGCAGAGTACCAACTTTTACAGACTTAGCCACAGCTATCTCGCCTCCCCTTTCTAAAGACGATTTATTATCAGTATGTGTTGTATCTCCAATCACCATATCAGTTACAAAGAATAGACAACCTACAAATAACAGCAACATACTTGCTGCAACAATAAACTTTTGCATTCCTCTTCATCCTCCTTAACTTTCAGACTTTCGAAATCGAAATCCGCTTAAAATAGAATTTTTTTGGGGGTTCAACAATTGATTTGGCAGCAATAACTCTGCTATTTCCTTCATTATTCCTTCTAACTCTTTATAATAGTTGCGAATTGATAGTAACGTACTACTATTCAATTGTGACTCGAACACATCTTCTATTTCATATGGTGGTAAAGCAGTTAATACCTTATCTCCAAAGCATTCTTCTACTATTTCATGCTTTAAAAGTACAGGAGAAAACTTATTCCCAATGATCCTCACTTTCTCTAAACCTAAGTAAGAAACGAGCTTTCTCTCTTTTTGTGTAAGAGGATGCGCTATCTTTAGCAATTGATGCAGATCTGGTTCCGCTACAAAGAATATGTAATCCGCCATTTCACATATCTCATGGTATAAATTTTTATCCCAATCGCTCCCTGCATCAATAATAGATATAGGTGCTTCTTGGTTGGCCAATAAAACCTTAATAAAATGGTCGAAGTCCTGCTCTGTTTCGTTTTTCAGCTCTTGGTCAACTATAGGATTCTTTACAATATAATTTATTCTTCCTTGCTTCCATTTTGGAATTAATAATATATCAGATTCCTTCTGTAGCATCTCTTTATATCGCTGCAACATAAATTCACTACGATAGTTTTCTGGCGCTTCTGTATATCCCTTTAATAACGGATACGTATAACCATCATCATATAAGTTCTCTATATAATTCACATCAATCTGTAGTTCATTTAAGTAAGCTGCTAAAAGATGTGAAACAAAAGTGGCACCACTTCTCCTGTTCATGCTGGCCACAACAATTGTTCGTCTTGGAATAGCAATACCAATTTGTTTTTCATATACTGGCTCAAAAGCCAATTTATACTGTTTTTTAATAATTGGCGCTTTTGACGTTTCCTTCTGAATAGACTTACGGTTTTGTTTGTTTTTAAATAGTTTATTGGATTTAGAAGAAGGTTCATTTTTGCCACCTTCCTCTAATTCACTTGATACTTTCTCTTCTTCCTCATCAACAAGAACCTTGGGCACCTTTGTTTGTTGCGGTGCTTGACTTGTTCCTACAATTTCCACTACATTTTTAATATCCGATTCCTGTAGCAGCTGCGGGATGACTTTATTATCAATGTCAATTTTACGAGAGTTAAAAATGTCATAGATACCTAGATAAATCAGTTTCGCTAAAAATTCATCATTATTTTCACGCTCTGTAAATACTACAATGCGAATATCTCGCTGAAAGCGAATGTCTCTTAACTTCTGTAAAATAATTAATTCTCGCTTATCTTCGTGTCCTGCATCAATATTTAATCGTTTGTCATTAATACATAGAATATCAGGTTGCTCCGTATCTAGAATTTCATCTAAATACTTTATGTGCATGACATCACTATCAGCCACTTCAAATCCTGCACCAACAAAATCCTCACGTAAATATGCCGTATACACAGTATCACTAATAGCTAATACAATCTTTTTCATTATGAAAAACTCCTCTTTGATAGAAAATCACTTTAAAGTAATAGCATGTTTTCAAAAGGCACTTTTGTTGCGTTTTGTATTTTTGTTAATAGTTCGGTGAGAAGTGATTCTATTTCAAATCCCTTCAAATTACATGGCATATTATCAATAAGGTTGTATTTGACTCTAACCTCTAAACGATCCTCGATTTCTTCTAACGGTACCGCACTAAATAAACTTTGTTCATATATAAATCCATCTCGAAGATTTTTTTGTATTTCTGTCTTGTCTTTGTAAACAATGGTTACTTGTGCTAATTCAATAAAAGGGTTATCTAAAGTTAATTTCGTATTCCAGTTTAGACTCCAGATTTCACAACGACCGTCTGCATGCACAACATTAGCAGCTACAGATGGAGTAATTGTAAATAAACGATCTACTGGAACATTTGTAAATGTAGTTGTTTTTCCTTCTACTACTTTCAGTCCTCTTTCCTCACGCTCATGCTCAAGTGCAATTTCCGCACCAAACAATGCAATTTCACAAAACACTTGCTCCATTATGGGTTTAATGCCTTCATACGTTCGAACAGCAAATACACTAAATTCTTGTGTTTCATCCGTTCGAACTAATTCATAAATGCTAAATTCCGCTGCATTTACAATTGCAAAAGGAATATCTTGTACAAAATTAGGATTTGTAAATAGCGAATCCGGAATCACTGTCTCTGGATGTTTGAAAAACTCTAAACCAAGCTGATATCCTTTTAGAAATGCATTCTTAGCAGCAGCTGGGAATAATGTTTCGAATCTTTTGAGACTGCTTTTAAATTGCTTCTCTTCGACCTCGTTATTAAATTCTCTATCTTGTAAAATGTTTACACGATCAGCAAGCATTAAAAAATAGTAGTTAATAAGAGAATTAATTCTCTCCTCAAAAACTTGATTATCTTTACAATATTTATCAAATCTTCTTTTACTTTCACTAATAATTTCATTCATTCTTTAATACTCTCCTTATCATTTTCTAGTTATTAAATAAAAAAAGACACACCAATGGCAGGTATATGCCCTCGGTGTGTCCGTTTAGCAAGAATTAAATATCTCTCGATTCGTATATTAATTTTAAACAATAAAACTTATGTATAAGATTATCTCTATAATATCTAAATGTCAATACTACTTCGCAACTATTAATTAAACTCACAAAAATAATGCTTCTAATTGATTAACCTTTTTCTTTTTTTGCATATGTCATTTAATCACCTAATTCAGGTAATACTATTAGTATATCTAAGTACAGGGTTTTCATACCAAAATTTCGATTTATATTTACAACTAAATTTCAAAAGTAAAAAACCATTCATTTAATATATTCCTTACTTAGAGAACTTTAGATACAAAACAATCTTTATAGTACTCATAGCATAACTAACAGCAAACAACTAAAACATATTAATGTTATGTAAACAGTAAGGTAGTACAAACACGTTCAGTTGATATTAACATATCAACTGACATTGACATGAAATTACATATTGAGAGATGAATATAAGTTAAACTAACCCATCCAGGTCATACCTAAGCCAACTTATTAATTACATATTTCGCAAACAAAGATTATAAAATAACTTTTGAGTTCCTAATTTAATTATTAGACAAAAAAGCATGCAAATGATGAATATACATCCATACCATGTTTTCCTCGTAAGAATTAAAATGACTTTTAGTTTGCGCATACTCAAATTTGTATAAATGCTAACTTAAATATGTACATTAACGCTTGAATAAATATGTACATTTTCAATTGGATTCTCCATACTGACTCTGAGGTGGTTAGTATGTATATTAAGCTAGATA
>NZ_JBPWAP010000135.1:0-7896 GCF_051776705.1 Bacillus cereus group sp. BceL291
CCTTTAGGTTTCCCTTCTAGGTGAGGTGATTGGTAATAGGTCTTTCGTGAGTTAACCTAGATTAGTGCTATTTAATCAATTCTAAATCTACCCTTATGGGCGCACATACATGCTTATTAAATCATCAAAAGTGACATCTTTTTGAGGATTATGCAGCTTTAATAAATAGATATGTTGTTTAAGGTGGTTACGCTGGGCTTGTTCAAAGAACGCATTGTTAGATTCAGATAAACCTTGAATAACCATTGCGAAAACCTCTGCTACTTTATCAACCGGTCCACGCAGAATGTTTATATTTTTGGTATCAGGATTGGTTGGGTCAATGTAGTAAACCGAGCTTGCTGGGATCTTATGTGCTTGTACCAATTTAAATACTTTTTGACATAAATCATTACTCGGTTCAATAACAGTCACACCATTTAAAAATGTTCCTTTTACTTCTTCTGTATCATAATCATTCTTTTTATACGCTGTTTCAAACTTATTTATAAAACGTACCATCCAGTGTAGATCTTGATTAATCATGGGAATAATTAAACTTGATGTTTTACCAGAACCGATTGGACCAATAATGATTCCATTTAGCGTTCTATCTTTCCCCTTAATACGAACCATCTCTTTATGTTCAATATGCGGTCCAATTTCTACGTCAGGGTATATTTGTTCTTCTTGGCTATTAAACCATTTTTGTAACTTATGATTTTTATATTCGTATTTTTGTACCCACTTTAATATTTCTTCTCGGTAACGAACAATATGGCCACTATACCAAAGTGTAAATAAAATCATAAATACTGTAGGTAAAAAGACAAAAATCATAGTGAGTGTGTGAAAATTCCCTGTTAAAACATGACCTATGGCCTCATACTCACCAAAATTAACATGTTTTGATTTATCCGTAAGATACGGAATAACCTTTGCATGAATCGGAGCAGTTGCAAACCATAAAAATTGAATATCAACTGCAATATGAGAAACAATTAAAATTATTAATTTCCCATTTTTCACATGCAAAGCAGGAATACGGCTGTAAAACCTAAAGCTGAATTCTCCTAATAGCAAAGAGAAAAACATCAAAATAAGCGGTATATATGTAATTTCTATAGGATAAGACGGTGGTTCAAATGCATAGTAGAGTAACTTGATGTAGTTTACTAAACCGAATACAAAAGAAAGAATAAATCCGCTAATTAAGCCGATGGTAGTAAATAACGGTAATCGTTGTTTAAATGTCTGCATATAGGCTCACCTACCTCTTACAGATATAATCGAGCTTTATGTTTAAACTTGAATCGATTATTGAATTCTGGTTGGAATAGCTCCTTTGATTTTTTAAAAAAGAATTTTGCTGCATCTTCAGTTTGCTTTAAATATAAATCAATACTATCTCTTTCACAGAGCTGGTTATATTCTTCCTGAGATAGTACCGCAATATTTACTTCTATTTTTTTATTTGTTGCTGTTTCAATGATTACATCATACCAGTAGTAATTCGGTTTTCCTGGGATTTGGATATCTTGTAGGGAAACACTAAACGTTGCCCCCTCCTCTGTCATATGTTTGAGGACTAGTTCAGGGTTTTTAAACGCTTCTCTAGCAGAGAGTACTCCCTCAGTAGTAGTAGTTGCATATTGTAAATCCATTTTGATTTTCCACCTTTCTCCATACAAAAAAAGGCAAGCGACACCCACTGTAAAAACAGCGTGTGTCGCTTGCCTTAAATTCATATGTTCTGATTTGATTGTATTTTTGAGTGTTTAGTTCAAATGTTATTCTATCACCTTAAATAATAAAAATCAATAAAATTGTATAAAGGTATATAAAAAATAAACGATTAATATAATTCAGCAAGCTTGCGTCTTTTTGGATGTATGTTATTTGCAGTACGTGCCATGAGTTGTTCATCCGCGTCGATAGTAACACTTTCATTTTGGAGCGATAGAAGTAGTACATTGTCATAAGTGTCCATTAAAAGTATATCTCTAGCCTTTTTGCGTTTTGGATAGATCACAACAAGTGGTACCCCCTCAGCACCTTCTCTTCTTGAAAACACAACATCGTCTAATCTAGCAATCATTCGGTAATCATTTTCATTGCTAAAAATAAAGAAGAAATCTTGCATAGCATCTTTATCTCTCCTATACGTTCGTCTAAGACCACCATCTATTGTTTCCTTAAATGTTTGAACTTTTTCAACAAATGCGTAGCGCCAATCGGCATCTCCTACTGTACGCTGTGATAAAGGTAAAAGAATATCTTGTTCAAAGTTTTGATTATCATCTATTCCTAGAATGATATCTGAAATAACATCTCCAGCTTCTTTCAAAGAGCAGATGTATATATTTAGATTTGGTAGATTCATTAAAAGTTCATGATACTCACGCATAGAAAATAAGAGATTTTTCATGCGTACGTATGGTGGTTCTGCATCTTCCGCAAGGAACATCGATTTATCATACATAACAAAAACAACAGTAATATTTTTAGTGTTTTTTTGTGCATATTCAATATACTTCCCCACCTTTTCAACCAAGGTAGCATTGGTTTCTTTGCACATATCCATTTCAATGTAAATATTTTTGTCTTGATATGAAATATGTTCATCAGGAATTAAGAGTAAACCTGCATCTTCAATTTCTGTTTTCTTTTGTTTTTGATGATATGAGCGAATATCTAGCTCGCATAATATCTTATTCGTATTGGTCTTTTTCGACACTTCTAAAAGTGTGCGTACTAATGTTTCTCGTGAGCAGAGTGTATGTAGAGAGATTGAAGAAGAATATCTACGTTTTGATGATCCTACAGGAATCCTTCCTATTTCTTGAAGGTAATCAACCATTCTATCTTTTAAGGAGAATGTCGCACGTCTGGTTATACTATCATCTCTTTTATCAATTTTTTTGGTCAGGATAGCACCATATTTTGAAAAACGATTAAGTTTTGTAAACACACTATCCTCAGAAAAATCTCTACCTTCAAATGCACTATAAAGCTGAGTAATGTTTCGTGTAGTAAGATGCCTTTTGTAATATAAAAATGTGAATACAAATATATCAGCCTCTTTTAAACGAAAAGATTTTTGTGTGCCTTTACTTGTATATTTATACGTTTTGTTCTTCATTATATGCAACTCCACAATACGAATTTATTTTCAATAAATAACAACCATTTCTATATATCTTATTACAGCAAAATTTTGTTGTAAATTATTAAATTTTTAAACTGAATTTGCGCTAATCTAGATACTAAAACTCGTACGCTGAAGTTTGGATTACTTCTCTGGCTAAAAATACGCTAAAAACATTGATTTATATAGTCTTTTAGTTCTTTTAAAATTGTTCGGACGGAAGACATGTTTTAACCGAACAATTTATTAAAGGATAAAGTATACGAATACAATTGTTAGGACGGCCTAACAATTTATTTAAACTATCACATTGTGTAAAGCCGTGTTACACATACAGAAAATATAATAGATAACTCACTTGTGCATTGTAGATTCTTTTTGCTATTGAAATAGAAAAAGACCGACAAAATTATATTTGTGATATTATCCCCTTTAGGTAGACAGTGTGAAAAAGACCATGTATACACATGGATGTTACACTATTACTTGGAGGGGATTTTTCATGGCCAAAAAAGGTACCACATTTAATACATACTCAAATGAGATAAAGTTATCAGCTGTTCAAAGTTATTTAAACGGTGAAGGAAGCTACAATATGATAACGGAGAAATATCAGATTAGAAGCTCTACACAACTTAAAAATTGGGTAAAAAAATATAAAGAATGTGGTGAAATTATAGATACTCGTGGGGAAAATAATAAAATGAAAGGTATACCGAACCCTTTAAAAGGCAAACGGATTCATTTTAAAACTGTTGAAGAAGAGCGTGATTACTATAAGGCTCAGGTTGAATATTTAAAAAAGCAGTATCCAAATCTGTAAATGGGGGCGTACTAAAATATAAAGAACGATATCATATCATTGAATTACTAAAGAGAAAATATCCCGTTATATGGCTTACTAATTTTGCGAGTGTACATCGCTCAAGTTACTATAAGTGGGTTCATACAAAAAGTATGAACAACATACGACTAGAATCCGATAAACGATTAAAAAAGGTAATTCAATCTATTCACCTAAAGCACAAAGAATATGGTTATCCACGTATGAAAATTGCTTTAGAAGAAGAGGGTTATTTTATAAATCACAAAAAGGTATATCGATTAATGAGTGAGCTTAACATTCAGTCTATTATTCGGAAGAAGCGTCGCTTCTTTAAAGGGAATTATTCTAATACTTTTCCAAATGTTTTAAACCGTGAATTCAAAAATCGCCAACAAAATGAAGCACTTGTTACAGACATTACCTACCTACGATTTCAAGAGGGCTTCCGCTATCTTTCTGTTGTACAAGATATTTATAATAACGAAGTTGTTTCTTGGAAAATTTCCAAGCGTAATGATAATGAACTTGTATTAGATACAATTGAAATGTTGGCACAAAAAAGAGATGTGCGTGGAACCATTCTCCATTCAGATCAGGGGTTCCAGTACACATCTCATGCCTACAACAAACGACTTTTAGATTTAGGTATCATTGGCAGCCACTCTCGCAAAGGAAACTGCCATGATAATGCCTGTATCGAGTCATTTTTCTCCCATTTTAAATCGGAGATGTTGTATTTGAATCGTTTTAAAACAGAAGCGGATTTAATACAAGCAATTGAAGAATATATTTACTTTTATAACTATAAACGTTTCCAAAAACGACTCAACCATCGAGCTCCGATAGAATATCGAATCTCGATGGCTGCTTAGTCTTTTTAATACTGTCTACTTGACAGGGATAAGACCATTTGTCGGTCTTTTGTTTAGAATGATAATTTCTTCTTTACTGGTTGTGAATCATCAGCAACTTCGACTTCAGGTTCAGCACCAAAATTCAATTTTTTCTTTTTCGGTTTTTCTTCTTGTACTGAATCATCAAATGCAAAAAGTTTATTTAAAACAGCATTTGATTTCTTAGAATTAGCTTGCTCACGTTCTTCTTTAATTCTCGTAATCTCATCAATAATATCACTCACACGTTTTGGCAATGGTAGTCCTGCAACAACTGAATAGAATTTTACTATATCCTCTTCTTTTTTCGCTGTATGTTTATTAACATATGGAGCTATAGGACGTTCATCTACATATGGAGTTCTTTCTTTTAAGAAGTTTTCCATTTGGTTAAGGAAAGAGAAGTTATATAATCGACCTGCTCGTAGCGGTGATGTAACGATAGATAGTGCGCTCTTTTTAGCACTTTCTAGCTCTTCTTTTTCTGTATCATATAAAACGCCTTTTTCTAGCGCGTTCCCTAACTGAGTCAAGTAACCTAGCGGGTTTTCAGTGTCTAATTGATTTGATTTTAGTTCTAGTTTTGCTAATGATAAAACGCCTGGTGTATTAATTACTTGAGCAAATTCACTCGCATCAAAATGTGTATCTGAAAACGGTGTAAATGATGAAGTAACTAGATTAATCTCATGTAATGCATCAGCAATATATTTGTTACTATAGCTAGTATATTCGTTTGCTAAAGCACTTGGATTTTCCTCTTCAAATTTTCTATATAGTTTAGCGTTATCTATTAATACAATTGAACCAAAAGCTTCTTGGTTCATAGCAATACTACGAATGCGTGAAGTTGCATTTTCTAATACTTTTAAAGCCTCTGCATCACGTGGTAAAGTCAGTAATAATCCAAAATTGTAATCATGTTCATATAGCATTTCAATTGCCTTTAATAGAGCTCCAGTTCCTGTTCCTCCACCAAGGCCACAAGTAATCCAAATGAAATCACGATCTTCAAATTCCTGCTTAACTGCTTCGAAAATCTTTGTTTCATGCTTTACAAATGCTTCCTCACCAACCTGTGGATTACGAGCTGCACCCTGCTCATATCCTTCTAACTGTATTTTACGTACATTTCCCCCATTTTTAATCTCAATTTTGTTAAAATCTTGACTATTTGTATTAACAAGAATCGCACGATATGGGTATTTGTTATTTTTAATTTGAGTTTCTTTATTTGCACACTCCGCTGCGATTGCGCATCCACCCATACCTAGTCCTAAGAATCCAAATTTTAAACTAATATTTCCTTGGCTTTCGATTTCTGAAAAATTGCCTGCCATATGTATATCCTCCCTCAAGTATATATTTTAGTTGTTTTTCTCAACTCTTTTTTCTTTTTTCTAGTTCTTTGATCAAAACATTACCTAGATCTGTTACTTCGTAAACTCGAACGCGTCCAAATGGTTTAAAAGATATCAACCCTGCCCCTTCAAGTCGTGCAGTCATAATATCCAAAGAATATCGCGATGGAAGTATCTTTTTTCCTTCATAATCTTTTTCATTCTCAATTTGATATTCTTTATGATACTGATTGATACAATCCCAAAGTTTTTCCTTGTGCATTGCTCCCTCAGCATATAGGACACGTAGAGCCCAAATACCGTCATTTAAATTCTCACAGAGTACATCAATAATTTCATTGCTGTTCATTGATATATTAGACACTAATTTCACACCACCTTTAATAAAAAGCAAAATTTATGTATAGACACAAAAAGCAATAAAAATATTAAGGGATTTAGTCCCGATATATTCACCGTAGATACTTCGGAATATACTTCCGAAGTATCGTATGTATTAACTATAATATATCTCCGCGTTTTTATCAAGAACCTTTTAATATCAACACTTTAAATACTTCCGAAATATCAACCGTAATATTACCTGGAGTATCCCCCGTAATAATAACAGGTTAAATTAACGTAATAATTACGATAATAAATTATTTTGTTTTTACCTAATAACTCTTATTTGTATTTAAAAATATGCAAAAATTAAGTGGCATAAGAGTAGATTAATTGCTTCTATGATGTGCTGATTTTGTAAATATTGAGTAATAAAACACGCTCACCCAACTAATCACTGCTCAATAACATAGGGATTTTGATATAAAACTCAATGAATGAGCAATGAATGATTGAGTGATCAAACGTAAAAAAACCATGATATTTTATGTAATCTACAAAGGTGTTCTTTTCGTTTCTATAGAATTTTTATATAATGTATATAGGACAAGCATCATATAGTTAGGTGGTGAGCAAATGATTGATGAACAGTTAAGCGATGGTTATTATCGCGTATCTGAAGTAGCAACCATGCTTGATATTCCTGAAAGTACTCTTCGTAGATGGTTGAACGATTTTGATGAGTACTTGAACATAAAAAAAGAACGCCAACTTAAATATGTTCATGAGGATAGTATTGATACAGTAAAAAAGATTAAACATTATTATTCTGAGTCAAAGAAAAAGCACGAAATTGTTGGGCTTTTAGATATGGATCCGACGGTTATTCGAAATGTTTATGCTGAAGATGTTGACGGTGATGGTGAACCAAAAGAAACTTCATTAGTTAAAGCACAGCAGGTCAATCTAGATTTTATAGAAGCTTTGACTGAAAAAATTACTGAGGAAGTTACAGCTAAAGTGACTGAAGAATTAACAAAACAAAATATGGAATTCTTCGCTGCGGTGGCTAAACAAAGTCAGGATAATTTCGATAGAATCAATAAGCGCTTAGAGGAACGTGACGAAAAGTTAATGAGTACTATACGATTAATTCAAGAACAAAAAAGCGCTAATGCTCAGAGACAAGAAAATACTGAACAAAAAGGCGGCTTTTTCTCAAAGCTTTTTGGAAAAAAATAAAAAGACTATCTTTTGAACTGAACCCAAAAAATTAGACAAATATATTAAGCAGCTACTAAGGATTGAACTCTGTATTGCACAGGGGACAATCCTTTTAGTTTTGTTTTAATTCTTTTGTGATTG
>NZ_JBPWAP010000136.1:0-7825 GCF_051776705.1 Bacillus cereus group sp. BceL291
TGAACAGTTATCCTGCTCTTAATTGTTTTTGTTGTTTCTACAATCTAGAACAGTCCTCGTTGTCGCTTATGCTTGCGCATTACTTAATCGAGAACGTCTCGCACGCCATTACATTTTTCCTCCTAGAACGTAAAAAAGGACACACCTGTACCGTTGGGATGGTACGTAAGGTGTGTCCTTCACGTAAAATATGATTTATTTATATAGTTGTTAATATAAATATAATGGTATTTTTACTCAAATGCAAGAATAATTTTAGATTGATTACAAGTGGATTTTGGGGATTCTAATTATAGCAGTCATAGCAACCCCATCCTTAATGTGCATTAATTAAAAATGCGATAATTGTAATTCTCGATTTACACGTGCGTTTTCACTACGCATTCTAAGATTTTTAACTGCCCATTCATCAATGCCAAAATATCTACATAATCCATTAATAATACATTTCTCTAAAATCAAAGCACAAAGTTCAGCCAATAATATTACATCTCTCATTTGAATTTTGAACTTATTTTTTATTAGATCATAGGAAATGCTTATTTTTAGTTTTCTACCAAGTTGTAAGATATCTCTATCATACTTATTATTTCTATGTACAATATTATCTCTTAATCTCTGCCAAAAAGTAAGTAACTGGTGATTCCTTGTTCCGATAATGAAATTTTTTTCTCTATTATCTATATATTTCTCAAAGAAATTAAGGTACTCATTCATGCAAGAATTAGACAGGTCTAATTCTTTGGGGAGATTAGAATCAAACTTAGTGAGTACATCAAACAAACTTGCTAAGGTTTCCTCTAGTCTGCTTAATAATAATACAAGTGTTGAGGCAGCGGATGTTTCTATTTCGAATTCCTTTTCCTTTACCGCACTAAAATTGGCTGGCCCTTGTTCTAATTCTTTTGTAATACGCTGCTCATTTTTTTGAAAAAGCTTTACAATAGATGAAAATTCATTACTAGAAACCTCCATTATTTCAGTTATTTCTAATGATTGTTCAGTCGAGAATTTACTCTTTTCATTTCCCACTAGTATTAAGCACATTGCTGATAGATACATCTGTTCTATTGCCATCACTTTTATATATTCATTTTTCATCACTTATGTTCACCCGATTCAATTTATTTAAGGAATTATAAAAAAATTTATATGTAGTGATTTTAAAATATATAATTAGAATTCTCAATAAAAAAACATAGTCTCATATTTGAAACTATGCCTTTTTAAATTTAAAGTATGCAGTTATCTCTTATAAGAAAATCTAGAATAGTTTTTCTAACCGTATTCTGCTACTTTTTGTATATTTACCAACCTCAAATCAAAATCTAGAATGTAGTTCCACTAGATTTAATTTGAGGTTTAAAAACTATTAATCAAAGAAATTATTCAATTCTTTACTCATTGCGTTTGATGTTTTTTGCTTTGGTTTCTCAATTTTATTAAGCGTTGGCTGCGTAGTATTATTTTTATTTTTTTGCTGGGATTTTAAGCGCTCTTGGCGTTCTTTGTAACTCATACGCTTATGTTCAGGTTGCTTTTCATCATTTCTCGAATGGTCTTCCTTATTTTTTTCTAAGTTTTCATGAACTGTAATACTAATAGATTCGTAAACTCTTGCTACATCTTCATCAAGTTTATTTTCTTCTGTATAATTAAGCGTTTCAGTAATTGGAATCGTATTGATTTCTACATGTGTTTCGTCTGACTCTGTTGCTGTAGCTGAAATTGAAGTAGATTCTATATTTGTTTCCGCAGTCTCTATAATTGGAACGGGAAGTCCATCAGATGGGAATTCTTCTAGTAGTGGTTCAAGATCATTGGGAATCCCGGAATGAATGATGGAATCCTTATTCCAGTCTTGCTCTAGCATAGTAATAGATAATTCTTTGTTCAGTTCTGCTACCTCCATATTTATATCATGGCAATCTTCCATATGAGGTAATTCTATATCTATACTTTCCTCAATAATTTCTTCCGCTACTGCATTTTTTATATCATGACTCACACGTTCTATTGGCATTTCTTCTACTACCGGTATTTCGCTATCTCCTGGTTGTTTCACAAAGTCTGCTCCATCATTACATAAAATATCTTTAAATTTGTTTTTCTTCTTTTCCGCAGCCACGCTGTCTTCGATTGGAATCGCTACCCCTTGTGAGATAGTATTCTCTGAATTTTTATCTAATGAATGAGTAGCATTAACAGTGGGACCTTTTGCTAATTCGGGCTGACTATTATGATTTGAAATTAAAACTTTACGAGGACCATCGCCTGTGTAAGAACTTACAACTAGATTTTGTTCTAACTTCTCAATATATTGCATAGCCTTCATATAGCCAATCCTGAATTTTCTTTGCAGATGAGAAGGTGAGATTTGTTGTGATTCAATAATAAATTCCTTAATTTCTTCATACAACTTATTTTCAGCCCCATCATCAATATCTATCTGGTGGTTCATAGTTGCAGGATCATTAGATAGAATTTCATCTTGGGACTTGTGTTCCTTATAATCATCCAATGATACAATGTGTTGTTGTTCTTCGTTTATTTCTATAGAGCTATTCTGTTTGATCTCATCCTCTTGTATAGGCGGCAAAGGTTGTAATTTCTTCATGTTCTCTGCGTCTACATGCTTCATAGGATTTGCTTTTGCAATAGATTCATTAATAAGACGAAGACGTTCATTTTCCCAATATTGGCCTGTTCGCTCCTCTACCTGTATTAGTGCATGCGCGAATTCTTCTTTAGGTACAAAGTTACTCGTAATTTGTTGGACAGGTTGCACATGATTATCTTGTACAATACGAGCTGCACAGATGAATGCACCTTGTCCCATAATATCTCCTGGTGACATAACAACTTCTTTTGCTTTCTGATAGGTTGATCCTAATCGACTAACAGGATTGTCTTGCATAGGTGAAATACCTTGTTCAGATTCTGCCTCTTTAAATTCTTCTTTTTCACCAAACATATCTGAAAAGATTTTTGCATCATATGGTGTTACATCTCCAAATATCATTTTATTACGGAATGAGCCTAGTAAGGTAAACATGTATTGCTCTGTGAAGTCGAGAGCTAATTGAGATAGTGTTTGGCTAGCAATTGTTAGAATTACTTTATATTTACGAGATTGAGCAGGGAATTCTTTAAACGGCCGAACAAATGTGTAGCATCCTAGCCCGAGAGGGCTGGGGTAGCTACTAACCCTTACGGGTCGCGATAGGTAAAGCTTTGAAGTTATCTCTACTTTTTCCCCCGCCCCACACCGTGCGTGCGACTTTCACCGCACACGGCGTTCCATCGGTTCAGATTGATAACCCCTAATAAATTTAGTTGGTATCATCCTTATTCTTTACCTCGCGATTAAGATAAGGTGAACAATGAGATATATTTCAAATGTGTAGCAGCTCACGGTATTTCTTTAGTTTCGGTAGTTTGTATAAGATACTGCCTTCTAAGTCCTTTTGATGTATAAGCTTATGGCATCTTATGCACATGGTGGCAAGATTGCTGAGTTTGTTGATTTTCTCTAAAGGTAGTCGGTTATTAACGTGATGGCAATGTATGTTAGTTGGAATCAACCCTGTCTTACATATTCGGCACTTTCCTTTGTCGCGATTATATGCATAATCGCGATTAAGTATATATTCAAAGTTATAGAGTCGTTTATTCTTAGTTTGTCTAAGCATCTGATACAAGACCATTTGGTTGATTTGGTCGTTCGAATAAATGGTTGGTCTCATTTTCTTATCGACCTTTCCATGTCTTCTCGAATAAATTATCCTTCCTATCTGTGTATAGGGGGTCGTATCATAATTGTATAGGAGTGCTTTAGTACTAGGTGTAAAACTCATTTTGGTTAATCCTATCTTAACTCCATCGACTTCAACGAAGGGAACTTTGGTTTTATGCCCTTTATGCCTATCTTTACGATTATCAAGATTTTCAGCTGGAGTAAGCATTTTTTCGAATACTCCTCCACCATGTTTGTTCTTAATAGACTTGTAGAATGTATAGCGTATTTTGTCATCGCATCTAACGAAAATTCTAGCAGAATTTCCTATACGGAAATAATTACTAATGCCAATAATTTTGGCGTTAATAAGTTCTATTTGGGCGGCAACATCATGAGAGTTGGTTGTTTTCCGAACATTGTATGTATCTCGAAGAATTTCTCTCATTTTAGAGTTTAATTTCTTTTTGTTCGGTATAGCTTTTCCTGCAATACAGTTTTTCAGTCTCATCTTTTCAGCTCTGATGTCGAATCCTAGGAATTGGGCTGGCTTCTCTCTCATATCGGTAATAAATGTTTTCTCCTTTGATAATTCTAATTTGAGTATATGTTTGTAATACTTATCGATTTTAGTCAAGAGTGTTCTTGCCTGTGCTTTATCCTCGCATAGAATTATCCAGTCGTCTGCGTATCTAACAAGAAAACATTTCTTATGTTTTCTAACTACTTTTCTAAGTCCTGTACTGAAAGCGTGTTTAACAGTATAACGCGCGTAGTGTTCTTCGAACTCTTTAGCTATCATCCAGTCAAAGTTATTTAAGTATATGTTCGCTAACAGGGGAGATATAATTCCACCTTGTGGAGTTCCCAACTCCGTAGGGAAAAGTTGATTATCTTCTAGTACACCTGCTTTTAGCATTTTCTTAATAATAGTTAGGAATCTTTTATCCTTTATGCCCATATTCCACATTATTTCAACAAGTTTATTATGGTTAATATGGTCAAAGAAACTTTTGATGTCACCTTCGATGGCTACGTACGTTTTTGACCTAGAAATGGTATTCAAGATTCTGCCTATCGCATAGTGACATGAACGATAGGGACGAAAACCATAACTATGGTTGAAAAACTTCGCCTCCGCTATGGGTTCTAACACCATTCTTGCTGTTTCTTGGATTATCCTATCTATCATGGCTGGGATTCCTAGAGGGCGCTTTTTACCATTGCCCTTGTCAATGTAATGCCTTCGAACGGGTTTA
Source organism: Bacillus cereus group sp. BceL291 (assembly GCF_051776705.1). Taxonomy (NCBI): domain Bacteria; kingdom Bacillati; phylum Bacillota; class Bacilli; order Caryophanales; family Bacillaceae; genus Bacillus; species Bacillus cereus group sp. BceL291. The sequence goes on from NZ_JBPWAP010000136.1 coordinate 4,996, forward strand.
GGTTTGTAGTTGTCTATGTGTCCCCAGATGAGTTTGATAAGCTGTTCCGTTTCCATTTGTAGGTAGTAGTTCACGTCTTTCTTGTCAATTCCGACCGTTTTACTCCCACGATTGCTTTTAATGTTGTGAATTGCCGTTTTAATAGTCTGCTTGTTTTTCATTAGTTCTATCATGCCATGAAAAGAAGAGTTATCTTCTTTGGCCTTTTTGTATATTAGGTCTAACTTATCTTGGAGCTGTGCTTCATTATCTATCAAATGTCCTTTAATCCTCATTACATCTCCCCATTATTCAAGCGATTGTAACGATGTGCTGTTTAATTCCCACTCTAGAAGAGGTTCATATAGACATTTGAAATATCCATTGTTATTCTGAATCGACTGGTCCCCTTCGCTCCACGGACATTACTCCGCTTCCTCACTACTACGAGACCGCTGCCACTTGCATTGTTTCAAGCAGGATCACACTCCCTATGGCAATGCAAGCTTCCCAAGTTCCATTTGTTCTATCCCTTATTTTACATTCCTTTAGGTGCCCACTTTACGCCGACGGTACTCACCAGTCTTGAGTAGCTCTAACATACTGGTTCAGCATAATCGGTAATTACGAAACCGATTATGTGCAAGGATTAGAATTTCGAACTTCTCCTTGTTCCCGTTATTCCTTCCGATTGCTCACGTTAAGAAGGGATTCCCTCACGACGCTTCAAGACATGGATTCCTTTCGTCACCATTGGGATGTTTTTAAAGACCACCGCACCATATAGGCATTAGTGAGTTGTGCCATCAGGTTACGACCTTACCTAACTTCAGACCCTAACTCGTGTGTAAGTTAGCGCATGTAGGGGTATCATGGCTAGGATTAATGAGCTATTATCCTAGAATGGGAGTTTCACCCATAAAATTCGAACAAATAGTTAGGCTGTGTAAGAGTCAGCCTCTCCATTTCACGCCGCTACGTTTATAGGAGAACTTGGCGTACCAAAATCCGGGAACTCATCGACAATAATATGATGGTAAGGCGAGACGTTTGGCTTCCTGCGGAATACGGCATTCTGCATACTAAGTAAAACGAATTTCCCTAATACATTAGAAAGTTCTGCTAATTCCCCTTTTGCAGTATTCACAAGTAAAATACCACCTTGCTCCAAATGCACATCAAAATCAAAATCGGATTTCCCAAATAAAACCCGTCGTATTAAAACGTTTGAAGCTAAATCTTTTAAGATATTACGCAAACCTTTTACATATTCTTCTTCTCTGTCATAATGCATCGGTTGTCCGCGGTATTTTCCAGATTTATAAACGGCCGGTTCACCTTGGAAATCCATCTTTTCACAAATGGTATTATATAGCAATAGGTAAGGTTTTGAGGCAATCTCCACCTTTTCCCCTGCTCCACACCGTACGTGCGATTTTCACCGCATACGGCGTTCCATCATTAAATTAACTAATCAATAATATCCAAATTACATTTCTGACGAAACATATTGAGTTTTTTCAATTGTTTTCCATCCAATTGAAGTAAGTTTTTATATTTAACAATCGTCTCTTTCTTTGTAGCATGTATAAGTGTATGAACTAATTTATGAACAATCACAAGGTTTTTAAAATCATCTTTTCCTCCTAATTTTCTGGGGGTCACATGATGACAATGTACTTCTTCAGCTTCTAGGAATGTTCCCAAAATTGAGCATTTCCCTAATTGCATAGAGTACCTAGAGATTCGATTATCCTCGTACTCCAAGTTGTCATTTCTTTGTGTGAACATCATTTTATTGATTTCGTGTTCTACACTTTGTTTGATTCTCTTGTGATTTTTTCTTCCCTCAGTGGTGTAATTACAGATGTTTTGACTGAAATTCATTGCATTTTCAGTTCGAATATCTGCTATTGGATATAAATAGACTCCCATTATTTTGTATGTTTTATAGTTGTTTTTATGAAGTCGTTTATATAAAACCGAAGGGTTTATTGGTTTTTCAAATACATGGTTTTTAAGTCGATTATATAAGGTTCGTGATAGACGATAGGCTATTAGGCGAAAATTATAATTTACATGCGTAGCTGTTCGGTAGTAGTTTTTGATTTCTAATATATATTGATTATATTTGTTGACAGATATTACAGTTGGTTTATGTTGAATCTCTGTGATTAACTTTTTGGTTTTATCTAAAATAGTTTTTATTTGTTTACTTGCAACGTGTGTATTAGCAACAAATTTATTCTTCTTTTTAACTGCTTTTAATTTGAATCCTAGAAATTCTGATTTACCCTTTGTAATATTTGTTATCTTTGACTTTTCTCTTGATATATTAAGCTGTAGGTGATTTTCAAGGTATTCTTTGACTGCATGGAATATCTTCTTTGCAGATTCGTGAGAATCTGTAAAGATTTTAAAGTCATCTGCATATCGTACGATAAACATTTCTTTTAACTTTGTAGACTTCAGTGCTCTATATTTGTGAAGGTTTGTGTACTTGTGTTTCGTATCCATGTTTTCCCATTGGTTCGAGATCCACCAATCTAGATCATTCAGTACAACGTTCGATAGTAGTGGTGATAAAATACCACCTTGCGGTGTTCCTTTTGAAGGTATACCTACGCCTTCTATCGGTGATTTAAGCATTTTTGAAATAATGCTTAGCACCCTGTTATCTTTTATTCCAATGTTGTATAGCTGTTTTATTAGCTTGGTGTGATTTACATTGTCAAAGAATCCTTTTATATCTACATCTACTATATGATGTTTATTCCCTTTATTTATAAGAGATTGACATCTAGCTATTGCATGTTTTGTCGCTCGATTAGGTCTAAATCCATAGGAATGA
>NZ_JBPWAP010000137.1:0-7374 GCF_051776705.1 Bacillus cereus group sp. BceL291
CGCTAATATAGCCGTCAATCCTCCCTGTCCATCTGGACCACCAACATTATTTTTAAAATCTACAGTATTTGTATACAACTTTGTTTTGAAAGCCTCTAACATCTTAATGACGTCAGTAACTTCATTTGAATTTGTATGAATTGTATCGATTAAATCCCCTATTCCTTCTTTAAGGCTCATCTTATCTTTCTTTTTTACAGTATCTACTAATGTGTCGTAATAATTTTGAAATTGCTCATCATAATTTACAATATTACGAGCTGTTTTTTGAATGTTTGGCTTCGCTGTATCTAACCAGTAATTTGCATTGATTCGTGACAGTTCCTGATTCAGGTGGATATTTTTGATTAATTCTCCTCCTCCTGAACCTAAATCAATGTTGGATAAATTTACATTCGGTTGCTTAATCATAGTTTTTGCGTACAAATCCATTACAAGAATATGAGAGCCTGTTGCAGCCAACGCTTTCTTTAATCCTTCAGGTCCTAACGCATAATTTTCTATTTTCTGTTCTTGAGCTGTCTGTTCTTGTGCAAGTGCATGAATAGTACTACCATTCGTTGCAGTTATAACCGTTGCTAAAGTGGCTAAAGTTATGACCTTAAATGGAAATTTCATCATATGATTCTCCTCCTTATTTTCAGTTGCATTATAATCTTTTCGATAAACCTATGTTCTTAATATTAAAATTTATAAACTTGTTCTTCGAGTTGAGTTGTTACACTTTTTAATCGTCTTAATGTATCTTTTTGAGACTGAGTGTTATTGGTATCAACTTCAGTCGATAATTTTGTAATACTATTATTTATTAGATCCAAATCCTCTTTGTAACGTTTCATTAGCTCAATTTCTCCATCTACTTGGTTAGCAAATGTATGCAAATCATTTTGCATGAAAAGAATCATTGATTTTTGTAAATCTGCTACTGTTAATTTAGTTGTTAAGTCATATAATTTCTGATTTTGTTTTTCTAAATCATTTAAATATGCACGTTGCTCTGCTGTTAGTTTATTAATTTCAGCAAAAGTATTATATGTTTTTTTAATTTTTTCAGGATCAATCACTTTCATAAGATCATACTCTTTCGTTTTTGTAACTGCAGCTGCAGCGATTTCACCTTTTTTACTTTTCTCTATCGCTTCACGTGCTTCTTTTTTTGCAGCCTCAATTTCTATAGCTGATTTTCCCTTTTCTTTTGCTTCTTGTTCTGCTTTCTTCTCTGCGTCTACAATAGCATTGTTTATTTCTTTTCCTTTGTTATACGCTACTACTGCTGTTTGAGCAGCCGGTTCAATGATATCTTTCGATAGACTATAAATTTCTTGGAATACCTTTAGCCCTTGTTCATTTAAAGCCCCTGGTAATAATGCAATTTGCTGTAAATCATTTTGAATTGATTTTTTTGTATCTAGCATTTCATTTTTTAACTTATCTATTTTTCCTGTTCCCTCTGAATTAAGGACACTCTGTGCTTTTGCCACATCAGTATCAAGATTTTTCAACTTCTTATCTACCTGTAGTTTTAGATCTGTTAACTCATTAATTTGACGTTGCACACTTTCTTGGTTTGTTATGGTCATGTCTTGAAGGACTTCCAGTCTATCTGTAAACCCTTCTTTATCTTCCTTATTATCTACAAATCCTTTTAATGTTGGATAATAACTATTAAATTTAGTTACAAATCCTTTACTTTTTGAATTTAATAGAATTAATTTAGGATAAAGTTCGGATGACCACTCTTTCATATCTTGTTTAATTAGAAATTGAGTTGTATTTAAAGATGGAACTTCTTCAAGTTGTACATTCGGACTTGCTAAAGCTCCATCGATAAAGGTTTGTGTTAACTTGGAGTGTGCACCTATTTTTCGTAATGCCGAGGAAATATCTATATTATCTTGTTTTGTTTCTGCCTGAACAATTGGCGTCGCGAGAGTATTGATAGGAATAGTCGCCCCGGTAACAATTGATGTTATTAAAAATCCTGTCATAATTTTATTCTTCATTCCTTACACCTCTTCACTATTGTTTTTTACAAGTTTTGATCGTAAATGTTGTACAACCTAACGTTAGGATTTCTTCACACACACTTGAAGATAGAGATTTTTTCAAAAAAGTAATTACATCTCTTTTTTTTATTTATTTTTGATAGAATATAAGGTCCTTACTCCCACCCTATTTTAATCACTATGTTTTTCATAAGTAAACTAGAAAATCGTATTTGATAAATTTGTTTTTTCAGATATTTGTTATGCAAATATCAAAATGTTATATTTAAAAAGTTAAATGAAATTTTCATTTCATAAAGTGAAATAATTATACTATGATAATTAAGTATAAAAATCCTTTTATTCTCCAAAATTCATTTAAATTCCTTACCTAAAAATAATTTCAATATAATTTAATGGTAATTGATACATATGTGTCTTTTATATGGATATGTAAAATTACATATCCATATAGTTTAAATACTCCAAATTGAATAAACAGATCACTATGACATAAATCGGTTAAAGATGTTTTTGCTAAACTTTGGCTTATCCATACACATAAAGCAATTAAATCTTTTGCTCAATCCTTACTTGCCCGTTGTACAAACCCAACGTCTCTAGCTAGATTCTGTAAGGTATTTTGGGATAAAAGACTCTGAATCTCCTGTGCGAATAGTTGTAATTTATCAGATACAGAAATAGACACATAAAAAAATAGTTTTGACTGCTTTTCCTAATTCAAATAATGCTTGGTATCCCTCGTAAATCGTTTTAAGGTAGTTTCTGCAGATTCGTTCCCTAATCGTAAAGCTGTTGCAAACTTAATGATTTGTTCATACTGTTTTCGAATCAGATCCCAATTAACCAGTCTACTGAGAACAGGATACAAATGAGCGTATTTTTCATTCCTTCCATTTTCAGGATGATATAATTTTTGGGAACCAATATTCTTGAAACGTGGTATTAGTTTAAAACCCAACAGATGACAAAAGGCAAACGCAACGACACTTTGTCCGTGTGTATCAACATAGTTTCGGTCTATTTCTATGTCTGTGCAGTGACGAACAACACCCTTCATCATAGATGCAACCTCAGAAGAAAGACACGTCGTTTTTCGATCTGTATGCCAATAGATCATAACACCGTGTTTTTATAATGGGGATGCCATTCAGTAAGAAGGTTTTGATCCCAAGAACCAAAATGTTTGAGTCGGAAGTACAGGCTGTAGTAGCTTCTCCTCATACTTCTTTCATTCGATGGTAAATAATATAATTAGTGACCTCATCATCTGCTTTTCATAAATAAACTTTATGAATAAATTTATTACGGAGATATTGGAGTTCATTATAGCTATCCAGAGTGTTTCCAGCAGAAACAGCTTTTAGGCCTGTATTATTCCCTAATCCGAATAAACTAAGAAGAAGTCTGCGTTGAATATCGAACGATCTGCTATAGTTTTAAAGCGCTTAGTAAAGCCAGTATGAAAATCGGTTTCTTTTAATAACTCCAAAAGATTGTCTGATCTCCTGTTTAATCATAGGTAAATGTGGGGCTTTGGTTGTTTGTCAAGTGGGATAACGCGAATCCATTCCTTTTTATTTCTACTCGTAATCGCGATTTTATCATCACTTTTACCTTCAAATCCTTGATTCAGTAAGTGGAACTTGTCTTTCATTAGTTGGCTAATACCCGAGATAAAAGACTCTGCATCGATTGGTACTTTGAGTTCCTGGAAATATTCCTCTTTGTGTTCTTCAAAATCTTGAGGTAAATCTTCATCAGGGTTCCGGTAGCGGTCAGCCCCTTCAATCCAAATCTCTTTACACCAAATTCGTGTTCGAAGAGATTGTAAAACAGCGATTTTATAATTGATTCGATTTACTCTTTATATCCCTTTACTATCCTTCCACTTAGACTGAATGACTCCCCCAATCGGAACTTCGTCCCTAATGGCAAAAAACGTTGCCACTATCACTGTACTCCTGAATAAGTTGAAGAGCTTCAATGATAGGTTGGTGAGATAGATTGTTGGACTTAAACGTAAGGTTCTTTAAAATATCACATAGAGCCCTTCTATTATGACCTCGATAGGAAGAATGCATTTTTAAATGAATTTTTTCTTTATACTCTCGGTAGTTTCTCGACATATCTTTGATAATATCCCGAATAGTAGAAGAGCTTACAATTGGATATAACGTATTCTGAATAATTCCATTCGTGTAATCAACAGTTGCCTTTAATAAGTTAATAATGTGTTTGTTTTTCCCTTGTACTTTTTCTAACTCTGCCACTGTTTCATCACGGGTTGTATTCTTCGCTTTATTCCCAAAATTAAGCGTGATTTCATCCAATAAATCAACTAGATAGTCAATGATAAAATAGCAAGTAAAGTGTAGTGAATAGATGTAGGGTGTGCACGTAATTCTGTCACTGTCTCAGTGGCTGCACGAAGGTGATATCTCTTTATTAATTTTGGAGGCAAATGGTGAAATAGACCATTTGGAATTTGAAGATGTCGAATGACCAATATTTTTTTTGACTTCCATTTCCATTGTATTAACAATTGTTTTTACGAGGGGAAGATAATAATTGTTAAAAAGCTAAAATGGAATTTTCCTCCTCTGCCAAGACTACATGTTCGGGGATTCTAATAGGTTATCTAATTGAGCACATGTTTTAGAAGATAATTGTTGATAGGTATTTTGATACAAATTCTTTTTAAAAGTATCAAAATACCTATCAATCATTCGCTCCAAGCTACCAATAGAAGAGGGCCCTACTTTCCAATTACGAAAAAGACTGTGTGCCTGATTTGTTAAATAATCTATATCATGGATAAAAAGAACTTGTTCTTCCAAACAATGTTTAAAACGTTCATTGTATGTATGAGTAAGCTCTTGAAATCAAAGAAATCCTTATAATTTTTCAATATTGGGTGTAAGTCTTTTCCTTCCCACCCCAGCTATACTCTTCAAATCGGCCAGGAGAAATAGTTAATTGCTTAGCTATGTATTCAATAGTTACTTTGGGAACATCTTGTTTTTTTACTAGGGAATCTAGCTTCCTGTTGGAAGTATTTTAATAACAAAGCAAAGCCTAAACGTTTTGCCTCTGTTTTATTTTACTATAGATAAATATAGTTCGTTTGGCATTAATACAAAGCCTTTTAAAAGCTCGTCCTTATTCCAATTATTCTTTGGCACTCTCTCTGATCTGTGTAGTTTACTACTAGTATAATTTCAACCACAGAGTATCATCAAGAGGAAACAGAAAATTAACACAAATAAGATAATTTTCATTTTATGTAAATTATCCGACAAACTAGAGCAGCCCGCCTGTGACTAGGCCTATTAGAATTAACCCGTTCCACATTTTATCGCTAGTTACACGTTAGAGATAATATAGAAAGGAAGATAAAGAATATTTGTCTTAGGCATAAATTACGGTACGGATATCTAATGACCAGTACGCTTCGAAGCGTGTTTCCTTCGAAATCGACAGCACGGTATAAGTATATTTTTTCGACTTTGATTTTGATGTAAGTCTCATCGACTCTCCATGAATTATTCTTTCTTTTTTCTTCTGAATCACGCACTTTTTTTAGTAGTACCAGTATGACCAAGTTAAAAAATTTTTTCGAAATTTTTTGTTTTTTGCACCAGAAACTATTTATATCGGTAAGATTTAAACATATCTTTCGTATAACGCTGTGGATATAAATCATTTATCATGGCATATGGACTTCCTTGCCAATACCTTACCAACGGTGTCCCTAGCTTTCTCTTTTTTACCCATCTACTCGTATATACCCTCAGTAATTGTTCTTCCGTGATCATTTCTTTTTCTTCAATGATCCATCGTAAAGCTTCTCTTGCTTTTTCTTTTGTCCAAAAATCATTAGGCGCTACTTTAAATTCCCATTCTTTGAAGCAATTCGGATATAAGTCATTTATCATGGCGTATGTATCTCCATTCCAAATTAAAGTGCATGCCCCCCCTAATCCGTGGTTTTTGAGCCAATTTAAATCATAGATCTTTATTAATTTCTTTTGTGAAATTTTTTCCTTTTCTTCAATGGTCCATCGTAAAGCTTCTCTTGCTTTTTCTTTTGTCCAAAATTTATTAGGAACCATTTGAAATTGCCATTCTTTAAAAACACCAGGGTATAAGTCATTTATCATAGCATATGGACTTCCTTCCCATAATACCCTTAACGGGGATCCCAACTTTTGTTGACTTAACCACTTTTGACCATAAACATCCAACAACTCATAACATGACAAATTTTCTTTTTCTTCGATAACATATTGCAATACCTCTAATGCTTTTTCTTTTGTCCAAAAATTTAATGGCGTCATATTCAATTCCCATTCCTTAAAATGATTTGGATAAGCATCATCTAGCATTTTAAACGGACTATTTTGATACACTTGTTTCACCAATCCACGCAATCGACTCTTCACAATGAGTGGTGTACTCCAATTTTGTTTGATGTCTTGCTCGTCCCATTTTAGTTTTTCTTCAATAAGATATTTTGTCACCCTTCTAGCCAACTCTATACTGTTATCCCCCTTCCATGTGTTAGGTGGGAACCTAAACCTTTTACCATCTAATATTTCCTGAAAGATTTCTTCAATCTTAATTCCTCGCACTTTTTTCATCCTTTCCTATGTTTTTACAAATTCTATTACAAAATTTTTTAACATATAAAAAGTTGGTATAATTGCATATAGATCTTATGCATCATTAGTAATATTTATAATTCATTGTACGTCAAAAAACCGAGATTTCGTTTACATAGAGCATGATGGTTTCTTGTTTTATAGAGTTAGAGACCTAATGTGCATTCTTCTAAAATTCTGTTCCTTTAAAATAACTCATGTATCTTACTCTACGAATTATTTTTTACATTCAAATTTTATTTAGAAAACTATGCAACAGAACTGACTTTACATACCGGCTTTCAATGCAATAATAATAAGTGTAGTCTAAAATACATTACCAAGTATTAATATGATATTTTCACAATTAAATATTAAAATGATTAAGGATATTATTACAAATATATATAACAATACCACACCTATTCAACATCATATCGTTGTGTTAGATCTCCCAAATCGGAATAATTAACTGCAAAATAACATATTAATGGCTTTAAATTTAATTCCATACTACTTTCATACCTTTTTAATTTTTTATAAAACAAATACTCTTTCAATTTTTATTACCATAATTAATATCACTTTTTAAAAGTTGCTATTAGGGGTCACCATACATGCCCATCAACTTAAGAATTTGCACTACCCCCAAGTGTCAAAAAACGTTATTCTTTCTAAAAAGCTAGCTAGAAAGGATGACATTTTTTATGAATCTTTCAATTCAA
>NZ_JBPWAP010000138.1:0-7300 GCF_051776705.1 Bacillus cereus group sp. BceL291
ATGGCATGATTTAGATTCTCAATATTCAGGAGTGCTTAATCATATTGATAAAGCATCCCAAAAAGCAGATCAAAATAAATTTAAATTCTTAAAACCTAACCTGAATGCAGCAAAAGATAGTTGGAAAACATTAAGAGCAGATGCGTTTACATTAAAAGAAGGAATAAAAACATTAAAAATGGATCCTGTTTCTTCAAAAAAATAGGGAAGTACAGTTTTATTGTAGAGTTTTCTAAAATATAGAGACTTTAAAAACATACTGTTAAATTATCAAATGATTCGTTATATACTAAAAGGTGGAGTTGCATTAAGAGCTCCACCTTTTTGATAATATCCCCCTAATAAGCTAATACTTTGTGGTTATTTTTTATTCGTATAATAACATGACCGTCAACCTATAATTTTTAACTAAATTATGTTTAATATCAAAATTACTTCAAAAAAGTCTGGGTACATAAGGATAATTGTAACATAAATGTTACAATAAATTTTTAGTGAGCGTCTACTGTATCCATATGTTTTCTTTAACGTATTCCCCTACTTCAAGCGTGCTAGCTCAACAGAAAGTGCTATATGGGTTTTGGTAAATTCGTTACATAATAAGAATAATATTTTTGTAAATTTATAAAGATGGGGAAGTTAACCAAATATAACAATCACATTTTTTGAAGAATTGTTTTTTCATTTATGCGCTTTGCATATAATGGAATTTTAACACTATCATCTGTATTGAGAAGTAAAAGTTCATCATTTAAATATAAGTGCACATTGCCCTTCCAAAACAAATGCTATTTCTTCACCTATATGTGACACAGGATCCATTGAAGAAGCATTTGGAGGTAACAAATTCATTAAAGTCAATTCCATTGATCCATCTAAATTGAAAGATAACAACTTATACAAAACATTATCGCCTTCAGGGAAAGTTATTTTACTTATTTGATTAGTCCTTTTAGTATTTGTAAACCACAAGGATCCAAGTTATAACTGGTTATGTAAAATCCAGATACTTTTTACCTTATGACCAGTATTATTTCCTGTACTTCTTACTATTATCAAAAATGGTATGAATGCTAGTGGAGGATGGAGCAACTTATCAATCAAATAAAGCGAAAAATAATTTTAGAAAGAAATTATTATCGTCTGGGAGTTAAGCTTTAGAAAAAAGAGCATACTTAAGCTATTGGCTATTACAGTATTAATCAAAAAAGTTGGAGGATAATCAAATATAAGAAAGAGCATATATAAGTTAATTACAAATTAAAATAGAAAAATTGTTATAGGTGTTAAATGTTTTTAAGAGTGTTTTTAGAAAAAATAGAAACTCGCTCTTTTTTTGTTGTAATTTCAATTTATATATAAGGGGAATCAGCCTCTTTATTTAGTATTATTCTTCTGCTGTTTGCCTATACTTAATGATGTATTAATGTATATACTCTAGTAAAGATTCAAATATTTTTACCAATGTAAACAGGGTGTATAAACAATATATAAATGATCATATATTGTTACCTTTATATAACTATAAAATAATACAATAAAATAAATTGATTATTGGTGGTTACTGAAAGGAATTAAATATGAACATCAAAATACAGTATGTAGACGGAAGTTAATTAGGAGTTGAAGATATATTGAAACCGATATGAAAAAAATAATTATGTCCTTCATTTTTTCTACGGCAGAGATGTTTTGTTTTTTTTACTAGGTGGAGACTGGATATTGTCTTTGGTAGTCGTATTAATGGCATATTTTTATCTATAAACTATAATAATTTTATATTGTAAAAATACATACGCTGCACTATTCACTAAAATACTTATAAGGACAACAGGTATTTCCTTTAGTTTTGGAGTATTAGGAATAACATTAATTATTTAAATGTTTTAATATATTAATAATAAGTTATGTATCGAATTATTTAAGCGTCTTATACTTTTAAACTTATTTCTTACCTTAGGTCCGGTATTTTATCCACTGTTTCTTACTTTTTTGGGAAATGGTATGAACACTAGCGCAGGATGGTAATAGTATTTAAAATGCGGGCATAACTTAATGGCCTCTTAACATAAAAAATAAATTAATATTCACATATTTTATGAGCAAAGAGTTAAATAGAAAATGAAGTTCTGAGATCTTATATACTTAAAGAATGTGTTTAGAAAAGTGAATAAAAACACATTCTTTTTTAATTGTTAAATTCCACTAAAAATTATTGTTTAAAAGTATTTAATTAAGCTAATTGTATTTCGAATCTTTAATTATTCTTTAATATGATTTTGTTATACAGAACTAAAGAAATTCTTCTATAAACTCACTGACTTAACACTCTTACGAGATGTTTGAAGGTGGGAGTCTTACAAAAATTGATGTATCCAGAAGTTATCTTACCAGGCTCTGCCCATAGTTTCTATAGGCACCACTAAACGTTCACTCCCGATTCTCCCTATGCCAGCTTGGCATCTGTAACTTCGATGATAGAACATGGTAGAAATTTGTCAACTTATCATTTTCAAGTTGAATGTTTACAATATAATACAGTATGAAATTTTGCATAATAATGTCTTTATGGGTGAAAATATATTGTTATTTTTATATATTATATATAATTATTTTTAATTTTTATAATCTTGATAAAAAAGGATTGATAAAACATGTTTAACTTAAATGTCCAGAGATTTAAAAATCACATAATAATCCATTGGCAATCAGCAGAGATTACTATTCTTTTAAAAGATATTATTAATATTACTACAAATGATATCCCTCTTAAAAAACTTGATCATGTCGTTTATATCGGAATTCCATCCCTTTCAAGGAAAAAGGTAATCATTAAAACAAAAAAATTCAACTATGTTTTGTATACTAATAATACATCAGAAATATTAAATAAAATAGAGATTTAATAAGGTTATTTATGAGTCTACCCTGTTGAGTGTTAGTAAAAATAAGTGAATTTATGTAAGACAAAGTGAAGTATTTCAGTCATAATTTCGAAATATGTTGGAATAGAAAGCAAAACGAGACAGGAAACAAGTTGTAGTTATCTTAAAAACATTTGCTACTATCCAGTTATGTTCAAATTGTGGTTACCATAATAAAGACGTGAAAAATCTAAATTTTTGTGAAGGGAATTGTCCTTCTTGTGGCACACATCACGATACAAATATTAAAACTGGACTGAATCGTAAACTACTCACCACTTCGCAAAGTTTGAAGTGGAAACTTCTCGGTTCCACGAAGAAAGTAACCTTTCGTCTCCCAGAGTGTTACTTCGGGGGGAGTATCCCTAGGATATCCAACGTTTGGACGCTCTGTTGGTTTGAGTGATATTTTATGTAGGAACCGAATGGTTTGGTTTTCGCACTCTATTTTCTACCTGCAACCTCCTATATCAAGTTATCGTAGAACTTCAAATAGCTAGTTTATCAAAAGTTTTTGGCTATCGCCCTTCACACTATTGAGGAGGGCGAATTTTTTGTAGATTTGTTAAAAATGATGCGATTCGTCTTTTGACAGTAGCGGCTCTAATTAATTAGAAAGCAATAGGTTCCCGTACGGAATCGCTGACTTTAAACAGTCAGCTAGGATGTTAAGTGGTGAGTAACTCAAGTTAATTCTATTTGCACTTGATTATATATTTATTTGGTGTATCATTATATTTAGTGGTTAAATTTTCTATAAATGGAAGGTGGAATACAATGTTAACTGAATTACAGAAAAGTTTCTTCTCTCGGTTACAGACATCCCCAAAAGAAGATGTGAAATTTAAAGATTTACATGAAATTCTTCTGCAAATGGCATACGTAATACCTTATGAAAATTTAGACGTTATGGAAAAAAACATCCGGAAAATTACTAGAAAGAATGTTCAAGAAAAGTTACTATTAAAACACCGTGGTGGACTATGTTATGAGCTTAACACTCTATTATATTATTTTTTACATGATTGTGGATTTGATGTCTATCGAGTATCTGGTACGGTCTACGATTTAGGTGGTGATAAGTGGAAGCCTGACGACGGACATGTGATTATTATTTTAAATTATAATAACCAGAAATACATTGTAGACGGGGGGCTTGCCTCACATCTACCATTACATCCAGTCCCATTTAGTGGTGAAGTAATTTCATCTCAAACAGGAAAATATCGTATTCGTAAACAAAATACTGAAAAAGGCAGCTATCTACTAGAAATGAAGAAAGGAGAAAATGGGGAGAGTGCTCAATTCTTAGGTTCTGAACCTACCAATACATGGCGCACTGGGTTTGCATTTACATTAGATAAAATAGATACAAACAAAGTCAATGTTATACAAAATATTATTGTAGAGCACCCTGATTCACCTTTTAACAAAGGATACATTGTCTGTAAGTTAATTGAGGATGGACATATTTCACTTACTAAACAAAGTTTTACTGAAACCAGAAAAGGCCAAAAACATAAGCGAACCATAAATGAAGAAGAGTATCAACGGATACTTAAAGAAAAATTTGATATTTCTCTGAACAAATACCCTGATAAAATCTTAGAAAGAGGCTAGCTTAAACTAGCTTATATAAATTTAATTGAGATCGTTAGTATACATTATTTGTAATATGTTTTAAGAGTGGAAAAGCATAAATTAAATCTCATCATTATAAAAAGATAGCTATAAAAGAGGAAAAACTAAAAAATATGTATCTGATCAGACTAATATCATATATAGTATATTGGTCTGATCAGATTTTAAAAATAATTAGAAGAGAAATAATATTATAGTCTTTTATATGGGTAAAGTGCTATTTGATTTATGGGGAGACTTTCATCCAATGTGCATTTCTTCCTTTCGAAACAAGTATAACTTCGCCAGATAATTGTAAGGTATTTAATGTCTTACTAATTGTACTTTTAGCTATATCAGGGTATATGCAACTGATAGTTTCTTGAGTGAACGGCTGTTTTTGATTGTATACAAAATTTTGAATACGTTCAACTTTACTTTGATTACATATAGAATCTTGTATTCTGTTATGTAAGTCTTTATAGGCCTCTAGAATAATAGTTAAGAAATTTTTCAACCAGAAACTAATATTATGTTCATTACAATACCAATTAACCGAAGATTTACATACAGCATTGTAGTATTCAGATTGTTTTTCATTGATATATTTATCTAAGCAAACATATTTTACAAATGTATGTCCATTTTTTAATAATAATAAATGCATTAATATCTGAGTAAGTCTACCATTTCCATGGCTAAAAGGGACTGTGCAATAAAAACTCAATATAAAACGAGCAATTAGTAAAAGAGAATGTAACTCTTTATTTTTGTATAATGAATTGTATTGAGAGCACAAATCCTCTACAGTTTGTGGAATCAGTTCATGAGGGAGCGGATGATAATTATTTATGTGTATTCCGCTATCTTTAAATTCTGGTATAGAAAGTGGCTTTTGACGCCACATTCCACTATCTGAGGTATAAAAATTCATTACTTGAAAATGTAATTCTTGTATGGCTTCTGGATTAATAGGTAAAGTGCAGGATTTTTGATGTACAACAGCTAGAGTCTGATAGTAACAAAAGATCGCATCTTCTGCAACAGATTCAGGTACTTTGTTATTAAGAATGAGTTCTTTTATTCTTTTACTTGAAATTTTTTTATCTGTATAAATAGTAGTATAATTTTTCATATAGTGTAGAGGTATAATTTTTTTGAAATTATTAAATATATCTGGTCTCTGTTCTTGATAAGAAGCTAACTTTCCTTTATACTCACTAATTTCGCTTATTAAGTTTATTAATTTCCTTTTAAGTTCAACATTTATGTACTTGTCTTCGAAGAAATTTCGCACGCTGTGCCTCCTATTATTCCCCGACAACATTACATAAAATCATCCATCCTATTACAATCTGATGCTCTAGTTCTCTATTTATTAAGGAATTAAATTGATATTTTAGCTATTAATTTAATTCTGATTACAAAAGATTGTTCTCTCAAAATAATAAAAATTCATATCAAGAATTTTATAGTTATAATGTTAGCACGGAATTAATGAAAATGAAAGCCTTTCCATACGAATGTATAAAGTAATTTTAATATAGTAAATTCAAATAGGTAGTTGATATGAAAAATATAAGCTTTAGGAGAGTTATATGCCATTATCGTTCCAGTAAGCAAGTATTTCTACTAATGAAATTAGAAATGCGGACGGAGAGAAAATGTAAACCTCTACTTCTATGCTATAGTAATGTAAAATATGATAATAAAAAAGAAATAATTGTAGCATGCTAACCTCAAAAAACACCAAATATACACATATAAAATTTAGAAGGATGCATTCTGGTGATACAGGTTGGGTTAATCCGTATCCTACCTGAACGAACGTTCTGCAGAAAAATTACCATAGCACAAACCGACAGTAAAAACTACCGAATACGCACAAAAACATTATAAATATGACAAATTTGTTAAATATAGGGATTGAAACAAGTCTCATTACCATTTATATGGTAATATCGACATGTAGGAATAAAAAATTAAAAAAGGGGGATAATTAATTATGATTAAAGTAAAACAAAAGCTGGTTACCTTGGCAACTACATTAGTATTAGGGTGTGGATTTACATTTGGTATAACACCTGCTTCTGCCGCATCGAACGAAAATACTACAGATATTATTTCCACCTCGTCTTTTGAGAAACTACAGCAAATACATTTCACAGGGTATGTTGTTTCTGTTGATAGTAATTATATGACGATTGTGGATACACCAACCATGGAAAAAGCTCAAATGTATCAGGAAAATTGGTGGGATTTGGTTAACAACAATGAAATATTGCTCGTTCCAGTTTTAGATAATAATTCTTATACTATAGGAGATAAATTAGATGTTTATTTTGAAGCAATGACTATGTCACTTCCTCCTATTGCGATGTCACCTATCGTTGAAAAAGTAGCAGAATAACCTAGGATACTAAAAAATAAGAGTTTTTACAAACTCTTATTTTTTATGAATGATATCCAACGGTTTAAAAATATTTCTGTTACAAGGAGCTTCTATTCGTATAATATTTCTATTTTGCAGATTAATTTCAGTTACAATCATGTAATGTAATTTGAAAACCGATTAACACCTTTGGCATGAATCAATTGTTAATATTGCATTACAATAATGTTAATATATAAATTTCGTTTGTATAAGGGGTTCAGCCGCATGCCCATCAACTTAAGGATAGAAACTCTACGGTTTTCCATTAATTGAAATGAACAAACTTTTAAACAGTATAATCCTCTTAAAAATGAGCATACGA
>NZ_JBPWAP010000139.1:0-7269 GCF_051776705.1 Bacillus cereus group sp. BceL291
TAAGTTAAGAGATAGTATTGGAGAAGATGTCCGAGCATTTGGAGGTCATAAAGATATCTTGCAATCGATTTTAAAAAATCAAGCATCTGGAATAGATGAAGATGAAAAACGTCTAAATGATGTTTTAGAGCAAGTAAGACATTTTAAACAAGTAGAATCGGATGGAATAATAACTGTATCAGTTCCCTCAATCCCTACATGGATTGCTGGAGGTGTAATGATAGGGGTAGCAAGAAATAATTTAAGTACGCTGGAACCGCTATTAGCGCAATTGCGCCAAACGGTAGACTATAAAATTACATTGAATCGTGTAGTTGGAGTTGCGTATAATAATATTGCTGAAATGCAAAATGCAATTGGATCAGCTATTAATGCTCTCACCTATATGTCAGCACAATGGCATGATTTAGATTCTCAATATTCAGGAGTACTTAATCATATTGATAAAGCATCCCAAAAAGCAGATCAAAATAAATTTAAATTCTTAAAACCTAATCTGAATGCAGCCAAAGACAGCTGGAAAACATTAAGAGCAGATGCGTTTACATTAAAAGAAGGAATAAAAACATTAAAAATGGATCCTGTTTCTTCAAAGAAATAGGAAAGTATGGTTTTATTGTTAAGTTTTCTAAAATATAGAGATTTTAAAAACATACTGTTAAATAATTAAATGATTCGTTATATATAGAAAAGGTGGAGTTGTATTAAGGACTCTACCTTTTTTGATGATATGCTTCTAATGAGCTAAAACTTTTTGTTCATTTATTTACAAGAAGGTGAGATTATGGTGTATGTCATTCCATACGACAGATTCGCTAGGGATGATATTAGTTATTTCTTAGCAAAGCATTACGAGGAAATTGGTTAATGCGTTTTGGTGATGATAATGAGGAGCTCGATGCATTTAAACAGTGTATCTTCATTGGGCGTAAGCGTGCTGCTAAGAAAAATGATACATACTTTAACGATACGCTACCCTATATCGATCAAGCTAAGATAAACGGAAATTTTGTGTTTTTTATAGTATCAGGTTCATTTTTGTTGTTTTGGGGGCACTTCAAAATGTTAGCTTTATGGGCATGAGGCTGTAACCAAAACACACGGTTAGTTAGATGGTTGTTCATCTGAATTTTCTATTAAATTAATCTCAAGTTTATGAAGATATCAAGATTTAATGTTGTGTGATAGTATAGAAGGGAAAAAATATAGATAAATTTGGAAAAGGAGGATGCAAATTGGATGTTCAAACTACTATAAATAATAAAGTTACTGAACTGTTAAATGCCTGGTATATTGAAATTCGAAATAGAAATGTTGCGAATGCATATAAATAAAAAAAGAAATTGAGAGTTCTATAGAAAATATTGAAGAAGACCAAAATCTATTACTGTATTATTCATTACTTGATTTTGGTTATAAATATTTAATAGATAATTTGAGTGTAGCTAAAAATAGTTTTGATCAAATTGAATCTTTTAATAAACCAACTGACGATTTCTTATCGTATTATTATCATTTTTATAAGGCAATCTACTCTAATGCAGTTGGTGACTACAATGCAGCCAAAGAGCATTATGAAATAGCAGAAAATTCACTTAAAAATATTCCGGATGAAATTGAAAAGGCAGAGTTTTATTATAACCAAGCTGTGTTCCAATATCATTACTATCAGGCTTTTGTGGCTTTCCAACAAGCAACAAAAGCAAAAGAAATATTTACTGAACACAATGGGTAGGAAGTGAAAATCGGTTATTGTAATAACCTTATGGCGTTAGCTTGTACGTATTTGAAAGAATGGGAATTAGCTGAAGAACTTTATATCTTTTGAGCGTTTTCCGTGTGCATCAAGTGAGTATATTGTTAATTTTATCTGTATTCATTTTTTATTATGAAACATTTTAAGGTTGATAAAGTTTTATTGTGTGGGATTATTAAATAAAAATGATAAATTATATGTTATGATAAAAAGCAATAAAGTACATCATCCTGACTTTATTGTGTATGTTTAGCCTATGTATGTCGTTTGTATTAAAAATAAGAAGTCTCTTAAAATGAGACTTCTTATTTTTGTATCGAGGGGGTATTACAGATGATTAATTACTATCAAATATTTTTAATTACCATGGCAGGTATTGCCTTGTTTTTTTATATACAACAAGCTGGAAAACCAACGAAAAGAAACAAATGGAAGTTTTTAATTGTAGTATTTTTATTTTACTTTTTGAATTATTTATTACTTAAATTTTCATAGATAAATATAGAGGATTTATAAATATCGAATATATTAAAGAATTATAAGTTAGCAAAAGCAATTAGTAAAGTATCATGGTCACAGTTTTGAGCCATGTTAGAATACAAAGCAAAATGGTATGGAAAACAAGTCATTGTCGTATCTAAAACATTTTCTTCCAGACAATTATGTTCTTGTTGTGGGTCTCAAAATAAAGACGTTAAAAATCTCAACCTACGTAAATGTGTTTGCCCTTCATGTCAAACACATCATGATAAGGATATTAACGCAAGTATCAATCTAAAGAATGAAGCGATCAAGCTGCTAACCATAAGGACTGCGGAGATAGTCTAATCAATTAGAGTTCGATAGAACTCTTTACTTGAAGCCTGTAGATGTAGATGCTTACGGGATATATATGAAGGAAAACGCCACCTTACTGCAAGTCCTGTATATTGACGATAAGGTCATGTGGACACAACTAAAAGGATATGAGATGGATAAACATGAACATTAACTGTCAGATGGTGATACTTAAGACGATTAGAAAGCTATAGTTTGTAACAAGAAGACATTTAATGAGTATTTATTTTCAACAAAATACGGGTTTTGTATGGAATTTCCTGCAATGAATTCACCATGGATAAGGTTGTCTCATATCATGTAAAGATTGCTTTATTAAGATTATAAAAGGGTGTGAATGCATTGGAAGATGTTTATGTGAAAATTGACAGTTTAAAAGCAGAACAAAAAGAAATTATGCGAGATATTCGTAATTTAGAAACTCGTACAACAATTAATGAGAAAGACATAGCTACAATTAATAAGCAATTAGAAAAGATTAGCATAAATACAACTTGGATTTTACGAATTATTATTAGTGCAATCACTATGTCGGTTTTGGGGTTAATATTAAAGGGTATGATTTAAAAATAAAAGTACTTATTGAGAGATGGACGAGTATCTCTCTTTATTTTTATCATTTTAGCCAAGATAGTTTTTAAAACATGTTATAGGTAATTAGTACAATTAAATGGAAGACATTAATAATTGTTTAGCAATGGTAAAGTAGACGTATATAATTTAAAAGAGAACCTATGCAGCAATACAAATAATAATTTGTATGTGAACGTAAAAAATACCAAGACCGTCCTAGAAAGGAGGGGGCTTGATATTTTTTAGTTAAAATTACGATTTTTTAAGTGAATTTCATATTCTGTTAACCATACTAATATCAAGCACTTTAATTCAATCGTTTCAATTTCGCAAGTGTTTTCTTCATCTCCCACATATCGGTGGGTGGTCTTTGTATAATCGAATCTTATCTCTAAATCGCAATTGTTACCCCATTACTATCAAGTTAAAGTTTTATAATGCCCTTAAAATGAAAAACACATTATTCTACTATAACAATACAATTTTGTATGCAATATTGCATATTTATACGTTATGCCTCTATTAGACATTTTTTAATGGTACCATAGCAAGGTGAGAGTCTATAAGGGTTCTCCTTAATAGGAGGAAATATGGAAAGAGTGCAAAAGGTTTACAGTAATCCAAAACTTAAAAGTTGGATTAAACAGGTATTAGCTGTAGGAGGAATAATAGGGTGCTGCTATTTGGTGTTATATGTTTTCTGTTTCTTAGTTATCATGTAAATATTATACAATTAAACTAGTAGAGTCTTGCCTAGAGAGGTAAGGCTCTTTTATTGTATCTGGAGATGAGCAAACAATATAAAATACATCTTAGGTTTGTCAGATTACTTTGTACGGTGCCTTGTTTCTCTATGTTCTAGACCACTAACTCCTATCATCGAGAGTTAATAAACTTCTATTTAAAGTTTCCATTTATATTGAAAACAGAATTCTATTGATAAAAAATGTGTTTTTACTAGATATATATTAAAAAGATAAGCATAAGTTATATTACGTTGTGATAGAATCTTTTTATCTTTGAAAAGGATTTAAATTTTAATAATAGATTTGAGTCCTTTTTGTATATTATAATCCCTATGTTTGTATATAATTATAATATATTGAAAATGATTTAAAAGCAAGAATATTAGTAGGGGTACCGCTACATTGCCATCAACTTAAGAAATTAAATGTTCCTCAAAACGAAAATAGTAGCCGTCGGCTACTATTTTCGCTTTTATTTAAGCTAGCGTAATGTCTCTGAAATTTTGAATGAACGTGGTGTGTCAGTTCATCCAAAAACTATTATGTGCTGGGTTCATGAATATGGCATCTGATTCAGCAAATTTGGTAATCACCCAGGTGGGCAAGCTGAGTATTTAAAAGTTCCATTTGGAAACTTTATTCTATTTGTTATACCGTAATTTTGTGAACTGGAGGATGAGTCCCTCTTTTTTATCCGATGTTTTACAGAACCCCTATTGGAGTGTCATAAATGCAAATGTAAAGTCAGGGGATACTGTTATCGTGCTTAATTGTGGACCTGTTGGATTGATGCCACAAAAATTTGCTTGGATGAAAAATGCTAAGCGTGTAATTGCTGTTGATTACTTAGATTATCGAATCACTTATGCAAAAAAAGATTAGCAATGCTGGAGTATTTGAGTTTAGAAATTATCCCAATATGGGGGAACGGATGTGGGCATGGATGGAAAGAAATCACCTTTGGAGTTTTTTTGAACAAAAATTAATGAGTTTTAAAGAAACAAATTTTTGCTCCTTGGGGGTATTAAAACCTCTTAAGTTGATGGTGACGTGGTGCTACTCCTGTAAAGATAGTAGGAGGACTACAATTAAAAAGATAGGCAATTCTCTGTATAGAGGAATTGCCTAATGAAACGGATTAAAAGAAATAACAGACGAACCAATTATATTAAAAACTATAATATATGCATATATTTATAAAAATATTTTATTATTAAGAATACATTAACATGTTTTTAGTATATCTGTGTTTTCTACTGATTCTGCACTGAAAATTATAGTAATAGCATTTAATAATTAAGCTTAAGGAAAATAAAAAATTTATTTAATAATTGCCTGTGACAAAAATCTAAACTATTAAGAGTAGATAGGTTAAGTATTCACTGCATTAAATTCAAGAAACTTAAACTACCAAAAGGGAATTTCACTATTAAATCTACCATATACATAAGTCAATTATAAGATCACGGAAACTTGATTATATGTAAATATTATTCAATTTTGTAAAAGACATTCATTGACACTTATGTATATAAGTAACTATACTCGTTACATCGAATTGAATGCGTGATAATACAATTTTATTATTATTACAAACATGTAAATATAAAAATAGAAAATTTCAATTTGATAAATACAATGGTAGAGGTGTTTATTTTAATGAAGCACAAATTAATTGCAACAGGTATCCTTGCAGGAGCTATATTATCCTATTCTTCTAATATTTTAGCGGATACTCATAAATTTCCTGATGTTCCTACATGGGCTGATAAATCCGTTAACTATTTAGTTGATAAACAGGTATTAAATGGTTATCCAGATGGAACTTTTGGTTCAAATGACTCCTTAGACAGAGCTTCGGCTACAAAGATTATGACAAAAGTTTTAGGGATACAAATTGATCCTACTGCAAAACCATCTTTTACAGATTCACAAAATCACTGGGCTACTCCTTATATTGCTGCTGCTGAAAAAGCTGGGATTGTTAAAGGTGAAGGTAATGGAATCTTCAATCCATCCGGAAAAGTAACTCGCGCTGCTATGGCTACGATGCTAGTAAATGCATATAAACTACAAAGCACACCAAATCATAATGATCAGGTTAGATTTGAAGATTTAAAAGGGCATTGGGGAGAAAAATATGCCAATATTTTAATAGATTTAAAAATCTCTAATGGTACCGAGAACGGTTGGCAACCAAATAGATTTATAACACGTGCTGAAGCTGCTCAACTTACTGCAAAAACAGATATGTTACAACAAAATTTAAACGATGAAAAAGAGGTTATTACTGCTACCTCATATGAAGATTTAAATTTAACAGTGGCTTCGAAAATTACAGCTCAAGAGATTGATAGTTTTATTGCGAATTATCACTCGGATAGTCCTTTAGTTGGACATGGGCAAGATTTTATCAATGCGCAAAATCAATATGGCGTGAGTGCTCATTATTTAGCAGCGCATGCGATTTTAGAATCTGGATACGGAAAATCAGAAATCGCATATCAAAAACATAATCTATTCGGTCTACGTGCATATGATGGAGATCCGTTTAAATATGCAAAATATTTACCAAGCTACGGGGATAGCATTGCTTATAACGCTAATTATGTACGAGAAAGATATTTAGAAGAAAGTGGTATGTATTATAACGGCCCAACATTAACTGGCATGAATGTGAAATATGCATCAGATAAAGGCTGGGCTAAGAAAATTGCGGGTATTATGGAACGTATTAAACCGTTTCATGTAGAAGACTATACATATGCAAAAAAATTACCAAAGAATCCTGAAACATTAGATGTCGACGCGTTATCGAATGAAATTCCATATAAAATGTATGCAGACGGTTCAAGCTCAAATGTTGTATCATCAGCTGCTTACTACCAGGTACCTTATCCATTTAATTTAAAAATTAAAAGTAGACCAGATGTAGCTGTCGAGGAGAATAAAGTTGGTACAGTAACCCCTGGAACAACCATCTTTATTTATCGTGAAGATCCAAATGGATGGGTAGAATTCTCTTTTGAAGCTAATGGAGAAAAATATTGGACATTAAAAAATAAATTAAGTATGTAATTAAAAAGATCTATTTCATTAGTTTTAATCGTTTAGATTTTAATCTCATATAATTGGGAGACAAGTTTTTTAATTTCTTAAAATAAAATTAAGTATACAAGAAAAGTTAGAGAATTATTTTCTCTAACTTTTCTTCGCTAGTATTTGAAATTAAAAAGATGGTGGAGTTACCCCATGCCCATCAACTTAAGAACAAAAATAAAATGAACTTTCGTTCAAAGCAACTAAAAAACTCGTAATGTACTTTTGGTATTGAAAAGTACACACACCAAATAAACT
>NZ_JBPWAP010000140.1:0-6933 GCF_051776705.1 Bacillus cereus group sp. BceL291
ACTTTATGAAGACGTTTAGCCACTTCCTATCGAATCCAGTGGATTTATTTTCAAAATCCTCTAGCAATATTTTTTGAAAATGTCCCCTTGACTTTTCATAGTTGGTCTTTCCTTCCGAATAGAAAGAAGGGATAACCATCCACCCTCACAATATGCAGTTGATTTTATTTTATCAAATGATTGTAAAGGTATTATGTAAACAAATGAAATTTTACATAGAAAAAAGCCCCTCCAAACTGGGCTTTTTTTATACATACTATTACTTCCCAATTGTTCTGAAAAAACCGTCGATAAATTTAAGTTACGAATATTCAGAATTAATATTAAAATTAAAAATGGGGATAGGGGTATGGGCTTATAAAATTTATACATAACGAGGGAATAGAAATGAAACTACAATTAAAAGCGGATTTAATGTTACTACTAGTTACATTTTTTTGGGGTGCATCCATCCTACTTACAAAGCTTGGACTTGATGGCATAGAAGAATATAATTTAATTGCATTACGATTTATTATCGCTTTTCTTTTATCAGGTTTAATATTTTACAAACATTTATTCAAAGTTGATTTTAAAACTGTAAAATATGCATTTATACTTGCTTCTGTCTTATTTATCGTTTATATTTTCGCGACTTTCGGTACAAAGTATACGAGTGTTTCTAATGCTGGTTTCTTACTATGTCTCACAGTCATTTTCATTCCAATATTATCAGCTATATTTTTAAAACAAATTCCGGAAAAGAAAGTTATAGTAGGAATCATTTTAACGATAATAGGAATCGGCTTATTAACATTAACGAGCGAATTCAAAATCGGTAACGGCGATATATTTTGCATACTGTCAGCCCTATTTTATGCGATCCACGTCATCATTACTGGAAGCGTAACGAAACATGTGAATTCCATTGCACTTGGAGTAGTGCAACTCGGTTTCGTCGGCCTATTTAGTCTTATTTTTTCATTCATTATGGAAACACCAAAACTTCCTAGTACGATCAACTCATGGCTCATCATATTAGCTTTAAGCATATTTTGCACCGCAGTCGCATTCATCGTGCAAGTAATTGCCCAGCAATACACTACACCTACCCATACAGGTCTTATTTTTTCATTAGAACCTGTCTTTTCCGCAGGCTTTGCTTTCGTCTTCACAGGTGAAACGCTGACAGGAAAAGGATACTTAGGGGCTACGCTTATATTGCTGAGTGTGCTAATTGCTGAGTTAGATTTTAAGAGTTTATTGAGGCCTAATTATAAGAAGAATATAGAATAAACATTTCACTATGATCAACAAACATACCCCAGAAAAATATGAGTTTATATTATTTTCATTCTCTTCACTTAGATTTTCTTTTTAGATGCTATCTTCAAAACAAGGTAGCATCTAAAAAATGTTAAAAGGAATTTTCTCCTGGTATCTTCTTATATTCTATGTAGGCATATTTGACCTTTTCTACGTTCTTTAATTACTTACTGAATATAGTCATACAGATTTTTCGCTAACAATAAACAAGTTACTGTAATGAAAAGAGCACGAACATACCCACTGCCTTTTTTTATAGCGAATTTGGAGCCAACAATCCCTCCAGCAATTTGAGCAATCCCCATTATAAAACCATATGCATAGTTTACTTGCCCTACATACATAAACATCAACAATGCACCAACATTACTTCCTAAATTAAGAAGCTTCGCATTACCTGCTGCTTTTAAGAAATCATATCCAATAAATAAAAGAGAAAACATTAAAAACGAGCCTGTTCCAGGACCTAGAAATCCATCATAAAAACCAATAGCAAAAACAAAGAAAGTAAAAATAATGACGTGTCGACCAGACAATTTCTTATGAGTGGAAATACTACCCCAATCCTTTTTGAATATCGTATAAATAGCGACCGCACCAAGCATAATCAACATCAATGGCTTCAGTACTTCTGGATTCATTAAATGAACGGTCCATGCCCCTATTATGGAACCTATGAAAGTGAGCGGAACTAATTTAAACGCCGATTTCAAATCAAGATTACCAGAACGATAAAACACAATATTACTAGTTGCACTTCCCATTGTCGATGCTAGTTTATTCGTAGCTACTGCACTTGCTGGATTCAGTCCTGTAAATAATAAAGCTGGTAAAGCAATGAGTCCACCACCACCTACAACTGAATCAATAAATGCAGCTACAAATCCAAAAACAATCAAAATCATTAATACAGATGGGTCTAAATAAAAATCCATATTATTAACCTCCCCTTTAGTCACTATTCGAATAGTAACTAATAATTTGCTAAATGTAAATAGTTATTGTAACGTTGAAATATAAAGTGAAACTTTAATCAGTGGGGGGTTTGTTCACCCCCACTGATTATTAGTTGAACCAATCGGGCTTTTACGGGCAGCCCGACCCCACCTAACTTCTTTGCTTCCGCTGAATTTTGAGGTGGGAGTCTTACTGCCCGTTAAAGCGGGATAAAAGCAAACATCGGAGGACGAAAAAAGTGGACTACATAGTGCAACAGCTTAAAAAAATTGGTTTCAATGAATATGAAGCTAAATCTTATGTATCTCTTGTTAAACAAGGGCCTGTCACAGCCTACCAAGTGAGTAAAGATTCGGGTGTCCCAAGAGCGCGAATTTATGAGATTTTAGGTAACCTTGTAGAAAAAGGAATTGTCATGAAAGAAGAAATAAATGACACCACCCGCTATTCACCTCTACCTGTTGAAATCTTTTTACAGAAAGCGCAAACAGAATGGCAGTCTACATATGAAGGAATAAGTGATTCATTAAAAAAACTAGAAACTTCCGAGGAAAAAACGGATAATCGAGTGATTACTTTAAAAGACAATAAAACAATCATTAGCTATTGTCAGGCATTAATAAAAAAAGCAGAACGACGTATTGTCATTTCAATGTGGGATGAGATGTATGAAGCGTTAAAAGAAGATCTATCTGAAGTAGCTGATAAAGTTACAATACAAGGTATTACCCTACATGTTGAAAATCCCATTAAAAATCTAGAAGCCCATCGCATAACACCTTATACAGAAACCTTGTCTACAGAACATTGGTTTATTGTATCGATAGATTCTAAAGAGATGATTTATGGACCATCACTTGAAGAGCGTAATATTGCTTTTTATACAGATGACCCCGTTCATATATACTTATTAGAGGATTATGTATGGCATGATGTTTTAGTAAATCGACTTGTCCGACGTAGCCAAGATGATTTGCAGCAATGGATTACTGCAGAGAGAAAATCTTTCTTTATGGGGAAATGAGGAATATATTCAAGAGCAAACCAAAAGATTTGCGTATTAAACCTAACAACTTCTCCGTACAAAAATAGTCGACTATTATATAGTAAATATTCGGCTATTTTTGTATAAATTTATACAGACGCTGCCATTACCCCAGCGATTAATGAGATAAACGCTTCTCCCACTCTTTCACCTTTTCAATTGTTACATCTAATTTTTTAGCTATTTCTTCTACACTCATTCCTTTAAAAAGCATTCCAGCTGCCGAAAGTGCTTTATCAATTTCTTCTTGCTTCTCTTGTTCATATAAACGACCTACTTTTGTCATCCGTAACCACTCCTTTACCTTTTTCGCTTAGTCTTCATCAATAAATTTATCTGTAGCTACAAGAATCCCAGCAATAACTTGAATTTGTTCTTGCTCATCGGAGATACACTTTGCTACTTCTATCGTTTTTTCAATTAAAATTTGTCTTTTCTCTCTACTATGCATAAGTGGTACAAGTATTAATTTCATGGTTTCTTCATCCGTCAAAGATTTTCCTTCTTCCATTTTTCTAATAATCTTTTGAAGAATGGCATCACCATTGTATTCATTTAGTAAAACCGCTTTAGAATTTAAACGTATACTACATACATCTATTTCTTCTATAGGATTCATTACCTCACTTGTATAAATAACTACGATTCGAATATCCGGTAACTCTTTCCTCTTATTATAGTAACGATACATAATTTGATTCGCATAATCCATATACTTCAAATGGTTTTCGAGGAAACGGGTATTACTTTCATACTCTAACATTAAAATTGAACCATCTTCCATTTCAAATAAAGTATCTGAGCGCCTTTGATCTGCACGAACTCTCGAAAATTCATTTAGCAACAATTCTTTTATTCTTGGATAACCTTTTAACCCATATGCTTCAAGCCCTTTATCCCTATAACATTCACTTAAAAACTTCATCAGAATATCTTTATTATGATAAGAAATATCATTCCCTGCCAATAGCTAATCCCCCTTAACTATTAGTTACCATTTTCTTTATTATATAACTTATAAAATTAGCGTTACAACTTTGGTTCACATGCACATGCTATTTTCAAAACACCTTCCTCTCACTACTTCTCCCTCTCCACAAACCGCCCAAACTCCTTCAAAAACCTCAGCTTAAAACTCCCCACAGGCCCATTCCGGTGCTTCGCCACATGAATCTCCGTCATCTCTTTCTGCACTGTTTCCTTATCGTAATAATCCTCTCGATACATAAGCATAATGACATCCGCATCTTGCTCAATTTGTCCGGTCTCTCTTAAATCTGATAAAAGCGGACGCTTATCTTGCCGCGACTCTACAGAACGAGATAACTGTGATAACGCTACTACACAAACATTTAATTCACGTGCTAATAACTTAAGCTTACGAGAAATCTCACTAATCTCTTGAAATCTATTACCCTTATGCTTCGGATCGCCCGTAATGAGCTGCAAATAATCTACAATGACTAAAAGCTTTTTATCACCGTGTTTCCGCTTTAACTTACGGGTTTGCATCCAAATATCTTGCACCGTAACACCTGCATTGTCGTAAATCTCAAATGGCAACTCACCAATCTCCGCAAACGCCTTACTTACCTTCTCCCAATCTTCCATCGCAAAACGATGCTTCGGATTTTTCAGCCTACCTCCTGACACTTCACCTACGCAAGATGCCATCCTTTTTAACAATTGCTTACTACTCATCTCTAACGAAAACAATCCAACCGCCGCTCCAGACTTCGCCGCATGCAATCCAACATTAAGCGCAAACGCAGTCTTCCCCATAGAAGGACGCGCACCAAGAACGACAAAATCACCTTCCTGCAATCCGCACGTCATTTTATTTAACGATGTATAACCAGTCTCAATACCAGTAATCTCCTTCACATCTTGATGAAGCTCTTCATATAAATCAACTAGCGTATCCTTCAAATCAAACTCACATACAGAGTCTTTCTCCTCTAACTCACAAAGTGCCGTAATCGTCTCACCGATAACTTTCTCACTCTTCTCCGCAATAAGACGCTCTCCCATCTTGTGCCCGAGAACACCAGCCTGATACATTTTCCAGGCACCTCGAACAAGCCCCTCATAATAAGAGAAGTTGGCAGTTGTAGGCACACCATCCATTAACCCTATAAAATACTCCATTCCCCCGATTCCCTCTAAAAACTTCGGATCTACCCGAGAAATGAACGTCACAAGATCAATCGGTTGCCCCTCTCCTTCCATCTTTCGCATTAACTGAAATATAGACTTATGTACTGGCATAGAAAAATACTGCTCCGTCAA
Organism: Bacillus cereus group sp. BceL291; assembly: GCF_051776705.1. Lineage (NCBI taxonomy): Bacteria > Bacillati > Bacillota > Bacilli > Caryophanales > Bacillaceae > Bacillus > Bacillus cereus group sp. BceL291. Next base: position 5,597 of record NZ_JBPWAP010000140.1, read on the forward strand.
ACGGCACTCCTTAATAAGCTCTCCATCAATTAATAGAGAACCTAACACCGTCTTCTCCGCCTCCACATTTTGAATACTCATGGCCGCCACCCGCGCTCCGCTAAAAAGCGCTGCAACTCTTCCTCTGACGGCGCATTCTTCTCCCACTCCTCACACCTCGCCAAAAACTCCTCCGTCTCCCCCGTACTAACAGACAACTCCTTCTTCCGAAACTTAGCCGTATCCGCCTCAACCTCACACACTTTCGTAAACCCTTTCCCGTGCCATCCTCTCAAAATCCCCTTCACATAAGCAATCGTCCGCTTATTATTCTCAAACGCAATTTGAAGCGCCTTCAGCACAAGCTCCTCTGACAAATCTTCCATCCACGCACTCAGTTCCTCCACCGCAAAAGGAGACAAACTACCGAAATGTTGCTCATAAAAAGAAAACACACGACTTCCCTTTTCTTCCTCTACAACCTCTTCTTCCTCTGTCTCCTCACAAATCGGCTCAACATCATCCACAGCCAAATCATCAGGCATACCGAAATGTGCTAAAAGCATCGGAACATTCAGCTCTTCCTCAGTGCACTTCTGAAGAAACATATGTACAAACTCCTTATTCTTCACACCCTTAAGCTCACGAAGTACACACTTCTCCACATTCGTATTCGTCACAGGATTATAACGAAGCCAATTTAAAACGAATAACTCCCGTGTATCCGCATCATAAAGAATCTTCCCATAATCAACAAAGCGCTGCACAAGCTTATCAACAGTCTCCCGGTTATAACCAGTCTCCATCTCAGCTAATCGCTTCGGAAAAGGAAAAATCCCACACTGCGTCGTCTTCGAACAAGTTAATAAGTAAACATAAAAATACCGCTCCTCCGGCGTCAAATCCAAAACAAAATCATCCTGCCAAAAATTCACCTGCACATTACGATACACCGCCATCCTAATTCCTCCCGTCTCCGTTCAAAATAAAAACCTCTTCATAATATATATGGGAGGTTAGTCGGGTTTTTGGCGTGTTATTTTAAATTTTTTTTGACTACTACTACGGTGTTTGTTGGTGTTTTTGTTTTGTTTTGTTTTTTCTTAGTGATTTATTACTTGGGAGGGGCTTGCAAGGGGCTTAGGAGGGGCTAGTTATCGGTTACTTTGATTAGAAAGACCCATCTCCACATTCTGCTTAAACCAATTAAATGAATCCACAAATCTAATAAAAAACATATTAAATTCCAATAAAACATACTAAGATTAGTAGTGCAGACCAAGGCATTGGTTCGCACTACTATTTTTTATATAGTAGAAGTGAAGAGAGAGCCGTTGGTCTTTTAGGGTCTTGAACTC